>JAPLSS010000723.1 GCA_026398515.1 Candidatus Sumerlaeota bacterium
CATTGTCCCTACCAGCATCATCTGGCGGAGCGCGGCTTGGCCGAGGCGTTTCAGCAGGATTACGCGCGGCGCAGCCATGAGCTCTGCGCGGACGATTCGGTCCTGCCCCTCGACGCCTTCCACGACGCCTTCATCGGCGAGCGGGCGTGCGAGTTCCTGGAGACGATCCCCGCGGAGGCGCCCTGGCATTACTTCGTCAGTTTCGTCGGCCCGCACAATCCGTGGGACGCCCCGAAGGAATACTCCGCACGCTACAACGTCGAAAAGATGCCCGCCGAGCGCGCCATTCGCGATTCGCTCGATGGCAAGCCGCTTCGGCAAAAGCAGCGCCAGGCGCTCCACGACCGCCGACTCGATACGTCCTTGCTGCGGCGCATCTGGCGGCAATACGCGGGCGCGATCACGCTGATCGACGATTACGTCGGGCGGTTCGTCGACATCCTGCGCCGCCGCGGCCTGCTGGAGAACACGGTCGTCTTCTACACATCGGACCACGGCGAGATGATGGGCGACCGCGGGATGTTCGCCAAGTCGCTGTATTACGAAGCGACGCTGCGAGTCCCGCTGATCGCCGCCGGGCCGGGCGTCTCGGCCGCCGATCCTCAGGAACTGAACAATCTCGCGAAATCCGACTCGCGCCGCGCCGAAGCCATGCGCGCGCAATTGCACGAGCGGCTTTCCCGGCCGGATGCGTTCTGATCACATCACATCCTCTTCCCGCTCTCTTTGCACGGGGGTCGGCGTGCGGCGGTATAGCTGTTCTTCCTTGGGATTGGTCACGCTGAGCAGTTTGAGATGCACCCGCGTGCGCCGCAGCGACTTGGTGGCGGCCAGCTCCTCGGACCCGGGCTTGAGGTGGAACGTTCGAATTTGATCCAGGTCGAGGGTCCGCAGCCGCATCTCCTGTTCCAGCGAATACGGGACGCCGAGTTTGGGTTGCCAGATCGAAGTCCCCTGGACGTCGAGAATCGCCTTCTCCGATCCCTTTCCATCCGGGGTTGGGTAGATGGCTTCTCCGTGCGTTGTATAGCCCAGGCGCGAATGCTCCTCCGGGCCGATCAGAGCGATGTCCTCGAATCGAGTGCGCGCGACGACGACCATTTGCGGGCCTTCCGGCAACACGACGCGGAATTGGTTTTCCCACTCCGTTCCGGGCTCCGCCGACCGGTTTTGGAGGAGAGGGAAAAACTCCGCCGCGTTCAACATGTCCAGCGGATACAGATCGGGCCGCCCGTTGTAAATGGGGCGGGCGGCGGCGTCTTTCGCCATTGCATTATACAGGTTGGGCGTGGCCTTGTCGTCGCGCGTGCCGTTGATCAGAACCTCGATGTTCGCCGGAATCATCTGCGCGCTGAACTGTCCGACGCCTTGCCGCGTTCGACCGCGAAATACCAGTTGGCAATGAACCTGGCGCGTGGAGGAATAGTCCGCCGCTTTCCCGGTGATCTCGGTCTGCTGCAGGTAGTCGTAGAGACGGTAGGCGCTGGAAATGCTCGTCACGCGCAGCGTTTGCGAGCCCTTGCCCAGCCGAAGCGCCATGAAGGCGGCGGCGCCGACCGCGCTCGCCAAGGCGAGGATGACGAGAATCCGCTGCCTCATGCGCGCGCGTCCCTGAGGCGGCGCGCTTCGAGGAAAAACACGCGTCCGCCGAGCCGGTGGGCTTTGCTCTCGAAACCGGTCATCTCCAGGTCTTCCTCGGGGAACTCGAGTTGCTCGCCGAAGGAGAGCAACTCGAAGGCCGGGTGCTCAATGAATAGCGACATGATCAACTCGAAATACCAATCGACGTCGGTCTTGACGTGAAGGGCCGCGCCCGGCCCTGCCGCGTCCGCCAAGAGATTCAGGAGCGTCCATTGAAACAGACGCCGCCGCGCGTGGCGACGTTTGGGCCACGGGTCGGAGAAGTAGATGTGAACGGCGGCCAGCGAACCGCGCGCGACGCGCTCGGCCAGGAATTCCTCCGCCACGGCGCAGGCGGCGCGCGCGTTGGCCGCGCCCTGCTTTTCCAGCCGCCGCGCCGCCATCAGCGAATACTTGCGCGACTGCTCGATGCCCAGGAAACAGGCCTCCGGCCTCCGCGGCGCCTCGCGCGCCAGGAAGCGCCCGTTGCCGCAGCCGATCTCCAGTTCCACGGGCGCCGCGCGGCCGAAGACCTCGCGCCAAACCAGCGGCGCCGGTTGCGGCGCCAGATCGAGCCACGTCGTGGGAAGTCCGGCTTCGGGAAGAGGCGCCCCCCCCGGGGTTGAGCTCGAACGCGGTCCGCGTCGGGTCATCGGAGAAACGTCTCTCAGAAAGCGATAACTCCTAATCTCCTTTTGGAGTGCGCCGGCAGAGCGAAGCGGCGACGGCGGGTTGGATCGTGTCCCCCCCGCGGTCCCGGCATGCAAAGCGCCGTCGCCGCTTCGCTCTGCCGGCGCACTCCAAGAGGCGTCCGTCTTGGAGTCCGCTTTGGAGCCTATCACGTGGACGAATTCTACTTCGAGGGGAAAAAGTGGAGCCAGGCGAGGTAGCCGTTCAACAGCGTCAACGCCGCCGCCAGCGTCCCCAGGAGCCACGAGGTCAGCTTGACCCGGCTTTCGAGGGTGGCGCGCGCTCGGTCGATCATCGGGCTGAGTTGGGCGCGCGCCAAACGATCCAGTTCCTTGGCAACCAGCTCAGTCACCAGCTTCGGGACCTTTTCGTCGATGGTGGCGCGGATCAGGCGTTCCGCCACTTCCGGCACGCGTTCGCGCGCGATTTTGGGAACCGATTGCTGGGCCACGCTTTCGATCGTCTGGAGGATCTTGTTGGACAGGTCGGGCACCATGGCCTCGGCGGCGCGCGACACCTGCGCCTGAATCTCCCGCGGCAGGGCCACATTGAGCGATTCGCGCAGGCGTTCGCGGATCAGCGCCGGCAGGGTCGCCTCGGCCGTCCGCCGCACGGTCTTGTCCGTCTGCTCGGCGAGGATCTTCTGCATGGCGTCGGCGACCTTGCGCTCGGGCCTCTGGTCTCGGCCGACAAGGAGACGGTGGTTTGGCCAGGCACGGAGAACCGGCAACACATGATGGGGCACATCGGGTTACTCGGCGGCCACGGTGAACCGGTGTACCCGATGTCAGCGGATGGCCCACAGGAAGCCTACCTGGGAGATCCCCT
>JAPLSS010000677.1 GCA_026398515.1 Candidatus Sumerlaeota bacterium
GACACCATGCGCGCCGACATGGTCCATCATCTCGGCGCCGAACGCATGCGCACGCCCAACCTCGACCGTTTGGCCCGCCAGAGCGTCGTCTTTGAGAACTGCTTTGCCGAGGGCCTGCCCACTCTTCCCGTGCGCCGCGCCCTGTTCACCGGGATGCGAACGTTTCCCTGGCGCTACGACGTAGACCCCGCCGGACTGTGGCCGACGCTGCGCGGGTGGCATCGCATCCCGTCCGATCAGCCGACCCTGGCCGAGATTCTGTTGGACCAGGGGTACACGACGGCGCTCGTCGCCGACACGCTTCACATGATGAAGATGGGCGGCAACTTCCAGCGCGGCTTCACGTCTTACGAGTGGATTCGCGGCCAGGAGTCGGATAGTTGGAAGACCGGGCCGCTGAGCGCCATCGACCTGGCGAAATTCAGCAAGCCGGGCATCAACGAGCGGCGCGCCCGGATGCTCATCCAGTATCTTCTCAACGTGAAGGACCGCAAGACGGAAGAGGACTACTTCTGCGCGCAAGTGTTCTCAAAGGCCTCGCGCTGGTTGGAGGAGAACATCGACAACCAGCCGCTGTTCCTGTGGGTCGACAGCTTCGATCCCCATGAGCCCTGGGACCCGCCGAAAGCCTATGCCGACCTCTACTGTCCCAACTACGAAGGCCCCGAACTCATCAATGGCGCCGAAATTCCTCTTCTCACGCCGCGGGAGAAGGAACGCATCAAGGCGCTATACTGTGGCGAAGCGACCTTCGTCGACAAATGGCTGGGGCTGCTGCTCGACACGATCGAACGGCTGGGCTTGATGGACGACTCGCTGATCGCGCTGACGACGGACCACGGGACCGAGCTGTTCGACCACGGCGCGCTGCACAAGTCCGGCACCAACATGCATGCCTTTCTCACGCGGCAACTGTGGTTCCTCTATCATCCAAAGAAGGACTTGCGCGATTTCCGCGTCAAACCGTTCGTCCAGGACCACGACTTCTTTCCGACGATGCTGCATCTGCTCGGTTGCGCCCATGGCCCGGTCGACGGCGTCAACGTCTGGCCGCTGGTGACGGGCGAACGCGAGTCCGTGCGCGACCACGTCATCACGGGCTTTCAGAGCTTCGCCGCGGTCCGGGATGAGGAATGGAATTGCCTGTTCAACTTCGAACAGGCCAACGCCAAACCCAGGCTGATGCATCTTCCCGCCGATCCTCACGAACTGACGAACGCCGCGGCGGAGCATCCCGACGTGGTCCGCCGGCAGCGCCAACGCCTGGAAGCGCTCCTGGGCCAGCCGTTGCCGGCGACCCTGTCCGACAAGACGTATCCCACGGACGGCCCGTATCACAAACTAATCCAGAACTTTCAGAAGGCGGGCAAGATCGTTCTGCCGTAAGGGGAAAGAAGCCGTCTGGCGCCTTGGGCCGGGCGCGGGAGCGCGCTTAACGCCACTCGCCCGTATTCGCGTTGAACACCGCTTCGCCCGCGTCCCGCGCCCGCATCTCGACCGAGTAGAGACGGATGCCCAGCAGGCGCGCGTCGCGGTTTTTCGGGTCGTTGTCGTTCGGGCGCCAGCCCCGGCACCGCGCCTCCAACCGCAGGACATCCTTGTCCGTGGCGGGCAGGTCCACACGGAGCGTCGAGTCGCCAGCCTCGAATTGCGCGAGGCGTTCGCCGCCGAGGTACAGGCCGGCGTCCTCCGACATGGCCGTCTCCGGAACGTAGAGCCGAAGCGCCAGCGTGTAAGGCGTTCCGGTTCGGACCGGCAGGACCAGCTCCGACGATGCCGACGACCAGCGGTACGGCTTTCCGTCGCCGAAGGCGCCGGCGTTTTTCGGGGAGCCCTGCCAGCGGTCGAGATAGCGATAGTCGCCCGAGACGCCGACCTCGATTCGATAATGCAGCCGGGCTTCATCGGGCCACTTCACGGAGTCCTCTTCGTTGGCCACCATCTGGAGGCGGTCGCCGATGCGATTGTCCACGCGCACGCCGCCCGTGGCCTGATTGCCCATCAGGATCACCGACCGCGCCTTCGGCCCCACGAGGACGTCGAGGGCGCCTTCGCGGTCGAACGTGCTGCCCTGAATGATGGCCTTGCCCGCGTCGATCTGAATGGCGGGCGACCCCGCGGCCTCCTGGTCCCAATTGACGAACGCGCAGCCGCCGGCCGTGAACTGGATGGCGTCGCCGTGATTCCAGACGCAGCGGTCGATGGGACCCCAGAACGAGCAATTGGCCAGGCTCACCTTGCCCGAAGCTTTCTCGTCGATCTCCAGGCACACCGAGTCCGTGCTGCCCCAGCGGCCGACGAACTCGCCGTTGGTGATCAGCAAGCCCTGGGGCTTGGTTTGTTCGACCACGACGGCGCGCTGGCAGGAGTCGGCGCCGATGCCGAGGAAGTTGCCGTTGCACGAACCTTTTTCCGACTCGGCGAACTTGTAGCCGACGCCGTAGCCGAAGCAGAAAGTGTTGGCGACGTACTGCCAGTCGGTCCGCGCGAATTCAAAGGCGACTCCGTTCGTGTTGACCCACAGGCAGAACGGGTCGTCGGCGCGATATTTCAGACCGAAGGGCCAGAAGTGGACGTTCTCCACGCGCCCGATGTCCGTGCAGTCGTCGATATAGAGACCGCGCCGGATGGGATAGCCAGTGACGTTGCGCACGAGATGGCGGCCGGCGCCCACAAGACGGATCGCCTCGTACGGATTGAGGAAAAGGCAGTCGAGGATCGCCACGTTCGGATAGCGGGGCTTTCCCGGTGTGGAGACGCACGGGGGATACGGGATTGGCGGAACGTCGGCCTGGCGGAACTCCGGATAGTAGATAATCAACCCCGAGAGCGTCGCCATCGGGCCGCCGAGCGTGATAAAGGGCGGGCCGTCGGGAGCGCCGCGTCCGGCGAGGGCCAGCAGCATCGATCCGAGAACGTCTCGATCGAGCGAACCGAAATTGCTCGGCGCGCTCCGGAAGGTCCCCTCCAGCGTCACGCAGCCGGGGATCGTGAGCGTTCCCTCAATGCGGTAGCGGCCGGCCGGGACCTGGACCACGCCGCCGCCAGCCTGCCCGGCCTCATCCAGGAGTCGCTGGAAAATAGCCGTGCAGTCCTGCTGTCCGTCTCCCACCGCGCCGGCGGCGGCCACGTTCCATTCCCGCGCCGGCCCGTCGCCCGTCTCCGCGGGAACGTCGACGAGCCGTCCCATCCCGAGGGTCAGACAACCGACAAGCATCAGATGCAAGCGGATTTTCATGGCAGAGTCTCCCGTGCGGCCGCGCCCTTTTGGATGCTGCCTGCTTTGCAGCAATTGCGCGTGCGGACTCGCGCGCTTCCGCGAACCGCCTTATCCCACGATTCCGTCGATGGCTGTCAGTTCCTCGCGGTCGAAGGCGGGAAAGCCGAGCGCTTTGACGTTCTCCTCGATCTGCTCGACGCGGCTGGCGCCGATCAAGGCCGAGGTCACCCGCGGGTCGCGCAACACCCAGCCCAGCGCCATTTGCGCCAGACTCTGGCCGCGAGTCTCCGCGATCGCGTGGAGCGCCTGGATCTTGGCCAGCAGCTCCGGTTTGATGCGGTCCGGCTTCAGGAAGCTGTGCGGCTTCGACGCGCGGGAGCCTTCCGGAATGCCGTGCAGGTACCGGTTGGTCAACAGTCCCTGGGCCAGCGGGCAAAAGGCAATGCAGCCGATGCCCTCGCGTTCGAGCGCCTCGAACAGCCCCGCTTCGGGCTTGCGGTTGAGCATCGAATAGGAGCGCTGATGAATGAGGCAGGGCGTCCCCATGCGCCGCAGGATGGCCGCCGCCTGCGCCGTCCCCTCCGGCGAATACTTCGAGATGCCGGCGTAGAGCGCTTTGCCGCTGCGGACGGCCTGCTCCAGCGCGCCCATGGTCTCCTCCAGCGGCGTGTCGGGGTCCGGGCGGTGCGAGTAGAAGATGTCGACGTACTCCAGGCCCATGCGCTTAAGGCTCTGATCGAGGCTCGCGAGCAGGTATTTCCGCGAGCCCCATTCGCCATAGGGGCCGGGCCACATGTCGTGTCCGGCTTTCGTGGAGACTATCAACTCGTCGCGATACGGCCCCAGGTCCTTCTTCAGAATGCGCCCGAACGTCTCCTCGACGGAGCCGGGCGGCGGGCCGTAGTTGTTTGCCAGATCGAAATGCGTGATGCCCAGGTCGAACGCGCGGCGCAGCATGGCGCGCATGTTCTTGAAGGCATCGACACCGCCGAAGTTGTGCCAGAGCCCGAGAGAAATCGCGGGCAGGCGCAGGCCGCTCCGGCCGCAACGCCGGTAGGCCATCGTGTCGTAACGCTTCTCGTCAGCTACGTACAATGC
>JAPLSS010000407.1 GCA_026398515.1 Candidatus Sumerlaeota bacterium
CTCCTGGGTGTTCGTGCTGGCCTGCCTTGCAGCGCTGACGGCCCTTTTGGGCGGCATTTACATTTTCAACCAGATCGCGGACCGAAAGACCGACAAGGCCAACGGCAAGCTGTTCCTTCTGGCCAACGGCTTTGTTTCGGCGGGGGCGGCGGTGCTTGAAGCGTCGCTCCTTTCGGCGGCGGGAACGGCCGGCGCCGCGGCGCTCTTCATCGCCCCACAGCGGCGCCGATGGGGCGCGGGCATGGCGGCCGGTTTGAGCCTTCTCTTTGGAATCATCCACGTCGAAGCCCAACTGCCGTACGGCGGCGACGAGTTCTCCACCGTCGCCCCGCGACAGATTGCGGCCCTCCTGCGGCGCGCGGAAGAGAACGCCAAGGGCGCCGGCGGCCCGTCGGAAAAGACGATCGGCTATTACGACCACGCCGACTTCGAAGCGACTCTGGATTTCCTGTTCCCCGACTGGACGTTCGTGAATTTCCTTGACGATCCGCGCGCCCGCCGCCTCTGGCCCGACCGCCCCAGCCCCGCCTCCGCTCCCAGCGCCGAAGAGCCGCACTTCTGGCTTCTTTCCAAATTCCGCCGCGCCGCCGAGCCATCCGAGGCACTGGGTCATCGGCTCGCCCGCTCGCGCATCGTCGAGGAAACGCAGGGGTTCCAGCTGTTGCAGGGCAAGTAAATCCACCCCGCCGGGGTGGACTGGATCCCAGACTCGCCAGCCAAGCCAGCCTCGGACGCAGTTCCCGAGCAGAGCCGAGGGGCAAGGCTGGCCTACTGGCAGGGATGACCTCGGCCTTACTCCGCAAACACCGCGTCCAGGTCGACTTCCAACCCCGGGAGAGTCGCCACCTCGATGCGGCCTTTGCCCTCGCGGATCACGGGGACGCCGTACTTGGCGTCGGCTCCGAGCAGGCGCACGGTCAACAGTTTGTCGGTCGGATGGATGACCCAGTATTCCCGCACGCCGTGGCGTTCGTAGAGGGCGGTCTTCTGGATCTGGTCCTTGGCGCTGGTGGAAGGAGAGACGACTTCCACAACAAAATCCGGCGCGCCCCGGCAGCCGCGGTCGTCCAGCTTCTTCAGGTCGCAAATCACCGCGATGTCCGGCTGGACCACCGTCGGCACGAGATCATCGGCCTCGTCGCCCTCGGGGAGGCGGACATCGAAGGGCGCGTCGTACGCCTTGCAGGGCTTGTCCTTCAGGAAGTTGCACACCTGCACGAACAACTCGCGCGAAAGATCCTGATGCCGCCGCAACGGGGCGGGGGTCATGTCGTAGGCGACGCCATCAATCAGCTCCCAGCGCTCCCCCTCCGGCCATTTCACGTAATCGCCGTAGGTGAAGCCTTCCCCCGATGGATGGATTTGCGTGCTCATTGTCCGAATCCTCTCGAACCCGGTCTTGAGTTTCCAAGAACGCCGTGACCGACGGTTCGCTTCGAGCCGACCCCTCTTTATTATACACTAAACCGGCGCCGCCAGATCAAGCGAGGTTTGCCATCATCTTCACGAACCGCTCCACGTCGGCAGGGGCGTAGCCGGAGTAATGGTTGTTGAAATACCCATAGACCGGAACGCGCTGTTCCAGCAACGCCTTCAGCGGATCGACCCAGGCCGCCATGTCCGCCGCTCGGTCGATGACCGTCTGCCCCCAGGTCTTCGTGATCTTCTCAATTCCTCCCCGATCTCCGAGCCACCTCACGTAGGCAAACGGGCCGGTGAGAATGCCTTTGCGTTGAAAGAGCTGCCGGGGCGGCCACATCCAGGGATGATCGATCAGCGCCAGAGGGACACGATGCTCGGCCAGGCAATCGAGCAGCGGCGGGGCGATCCACATCTTGTTGCGCGCTTCGACGACGAACTGGAACTCGCCCTTCGGCAAGGCGTCGAGGAACGGCCTCAGGCGTTTCAGGAACTCCTCCGCGTCGATCCCCGACTTCTTGGCGAAGTAGGGGAATTGCAGGAGGAGCGGGCCGAGCCGGTCGCCGAGATTCGATATGGACTTGAGGAACGCGGCAAGGTCGTCCTGGCAATCGACGAGCAGTTTCTCATGGGTGATGATTTGCGGAACTTTTGCGGAGAAGAGGAAGCCTGCCGGCGTGCGATCCCGCCAGCCGCGAACGACCGACGGCGCCGGGATGCGGTAGAAGGTCGAGTCGATTTCGACGGTGGAGAAGCGTTGCGCGTATTCGGCGATAAAGTCCGCCGGCGCCGCCGAAGCCGAGTAGAAGACCCCTTTCCAGTCCGTCGAACTCCAACTGGAAGTCCCCAGTCGCAACAAGGGCGACCGCCGTTCATCCGCGCTCTTCGCCTTTGCCATCGCCGAATCCCCCTTGCGCGTAACCATTGTCGCACAAGGAAGGCGATTTCGCAATCGATCCAATGGCCGTTCATCGTCCTGCCCCTAAGCGTCCTGCCGTCATTGGTTCCGTTTCTCCGCACAGCCATAGGCAGGACGATTAGGGGCAGGACGATGAATCGACGTTCGCAGACACCCCGTCCGTGGACGCCCAATTACCCGCGTCGGCAAAACTCGATCAAATCGTCGAGCTTGCACGTGGCCAGGCAGGTGTGCGTGTCGGCGGCGCCGTAATAGATGTACAGCGAGCCGTCGGGCTGGGGAATCGTCGCCATCGGGAAGATCACGTCGTTGCGCCAACCGCCCGTTCGCTCATACGGCGCTTCGGGCGTGAGCAGCGGCTTGCGCGCGTGCGCGATGACTTTGGACGGATCATCGAGATCCAACAAAGCGGCGCCGGCGTGATACCGGTTGCGCCAGGCGTCCTGCCAGCCGTTCTTGCCGCGCGTGGGGTCCCAGTCGACGCCATGCACGAGCACGAGCCACCCGGCCGCCGTCCGCAGGGGGTGCCCGCCGGGGCCGATCTTGATATTGGCGAAATCGAAGTCGCTGCATTCCAGCAGCGGCTTGTAATCGCCCCAGTGTTTCAAATCCGGGGATCGCGCGATCCAGATGCTGTACGGATTGCTGATCCACTCGTTGGCCTTGTGCAGATGCGAATCCACCGGCTGCCAGAACGGCCGTTCCAGCCGATAGTAGTAGTTGCCGATCTTCTCCGGGAACAACACGATGTTGCGCGAGCACGGCGGCGCCACGTCGAACAGGTCAAAACGCCGAAAGTCCTCGGTGACTAGGATCGCCGCCTGGCACGAGAAACGATTCCCCTGGCACAGGCTGATGTAGTATTTCCCCTCGAGCGGCACGACCCGCGGGTCGTAGGCGTTGTTATCGACGATCCCGACATTGAGATCCAGCGGCTGGGGCCAGGGAGTCCAATGGAGGCCGTCATCGCTTTCGGCGATGCCCAAGTGCGCGATTTTCCCCTTCGGGACCCCTTCCCGCTCGTACACCTCGTTCCGGAACATCATGAGATACCTGCCGCCCCGCACGACAACGGAGCTGTTGAACACCAGATGCGACGGGTAGGGCATGTGCTTCGCCGAGAGGATCGGATTCAGTTCACTGCGGCGGATGAAGGGCGGCGAACGGAAATCGCCCACCTTGGGGAGAGTCGTTCCGGGAATGGTGTTCATCGTGCCGATCCTCCAGACGAGTGTGAGCGTGATTTCGTCCCGCCGCCGCGCCGCGGCCTGGAAGGCCTATCGTTCTTTGAAAACGGCCGCCCGCGGGGGCGGCGCTCTACAGCAGGAAAACTGGTGGGTGATGGGGGATTCGAACCCTCGACCTCTGCCATGTGAGGGCAGCGCTCTAACCAACTGAGCTAATCACCCGTCGAGGATGAAACGCGGGCAAGAGAGTAGGGTTCCGCGGCGCGGCGTGTAAAGGAAAAACCGAACCCCGCCGCGGCGCCGCGGCCCCGCCGGGCCCTACGCGCGGGAAAGCCGCGGAAAAGCCATTGCGTTGCGCGCAGGGTTTTCGATAATGCAAACTCTCCCGAACACGGCGGACGGCGGAGGAGGCGCGGGAGACACGGAGCCTTTGCGCCGAGGGGTTGGTCATGGAGCAGATGGGCAACTACTTCCAGCGCTACATCCTCGACGGCGGAATCATGATGGTCGGGCTGGTTCCCGCCTCGATCATCGCGCTGGGCAACGTCATTCAATTGTGCATCGTGCTGCGCCGCGCGCGGGTGGCGCCGAAAGGCCTGATTGCGGCGGCCCGAAGCATTTCCAGCCCGGCCGACTACGCCGCCTTCCGCCAGGGCCTTCCCTCGCTGCCGCACCCGCTGGCCCGCGTGGCGCTCGGCTACCTGGAGGCGGGCGAGAGGGGCCAGTCGTGCGATCCCGACGAAAACCCCGGGCCGCTGGACGACGCGCTCGATCGCCTGTACAGCAAGTTGAACCCCCTGATGGTGATTTACACCGTCTCGCCGCTGATGGGCCTGCTGGGGACGATCCTGGGAATGATGAACACCTTCTTCAAGTACGCCGTCCTGCAGTCGCACGACCTGGCGCAGCTGTCGAAGGGCATCATGGAGGCGCTGATCACGACCATGTGGGGCCTGTACATCGCTATTCCGGTGTACGTGTGCGTGGCCCTGTTGCGCGGAAGGATCTTCCGCTATGAAAAAGACATCCTGCCCGAGGCGGCGCGCGAGATCATGCGCGTGTGCGCGCCCTACGCGGCGCAGAAGCGCCAGGCGCGCGCCCCGTCCCCACGGGAGGCTCGCGTGGTCGCCTCGCCGAAACCCGAGGAGGAACGCGCCGAGCCGCAGCCCGTGCCGGCCGCGGACAAGCGGGCGCGCAAGATCGAGGCGGTCAATGAATGACGAGCCTGGCCAAGGCCGCCCGGACATTGCAGAGAGGCGTCGGGATGATTGAATTCGTTCGTGAACATGCGGTCATGGTTGCGAGGTCGGGATAGGGGCGGGCCCACGCCGGAATCAAGTCGGCCCATTCGGCCCGCTCGCCCGGCGAGCGGGCCTTTTCGTTGAGTGGCTCCTGGGAGCGCCGACGGCCTCGCCGGCAACGGAGCGTATTCTCATGCGTTTATGCCGACAAGGCCGTCGGCGCTCCCAGGACCTGAGAAGGCCTCTCCCATGGAAAGCAAGGTCCATCTCCTCTGGCGGCTGATGCGCGGGAAGCGCCTCCAATACGGCGCGGCCATCGCGGCGTTGGCGCTCGGCACGGCGGTCTCGTTCGTCATCCCGCTGGTCATCCGCCTGGCCATCGACGGCGTCATCGACGGGAAGCCGGTCCACGCGCCGGCGTTCGTCCTCGACGCGTTGCGCCGCATGAGCGCCGGCCAGGCGCTGGCCTCCGGCGCGGGGGCGATCCTGGCGTTGACGGCCGCGAGCGGCGTCTTCATGTACTATCGCTCGAAGTGGGCCGCCGAAGCCACCGAGGCCATCGTCCGCGGGGCGCGCGACCGTCTCTACGGCCACTTGCAGCGCCTGCCGATGGCCTATCACGCCAAGGCCGACACCGGCGACCTCGTCCAGCGCTGCACCTCCGACGTCGAGACCATTCGCACGTTCCTCTCCTCGCAGGTGGTGGAGGCCGGGCGCGGGTTCCTGATGCTGATCATCGTCCTGCCGCTGATGGCGCGCATGGACCTGCGCATGACCGCGGTGACGATGGCCATCACGCCGGTGATCATCGCTTTCTCGGCCATCTTCTTCTTCAGGGTGAAGGACATCTTCCAGGAAGCCGACGAGGCCGAAGGCGACCTGACCACCGTGTTGCAGGAGAACCTGACGGGCATCCGGGTCGTGCGGGCGTTCGCGCGGCAGGACTTCGAGTGCCGCAAGTTCGGCGAGAAAAACGAGATCTTCCGCGGCCGCCAGTATCAACTGGTGCGGCTGATGGCGTGGTACTGGTCCGCCGGCGACATGATCTGCCTGACGCAGACCGGCGTCACCCTGATCGTCGGCGCCCACTGGGTGGCGCGCGGCCAGTTGAGCCTGGGCACTCTCTACGCGTTCGTCACCTATCTCTGGATGCTCCTCTGGCCCGTGCGGCAATTGGGGCGCATGCTGACGAGCTTCGGCCAGGCGCTTGTTTCGCTCGGACGCTTGCAGGAGATCCTCGGCCAGCCGGTGGAGGACGCGCCGGCGGAGCCGCTTGCGCCGCCCGATGAGGGAATCCAGGGGCGCGTCGCGATCCGCCGCGTCGGCTTCGCCTACGAGCCGGACAAGCCCGTGCTCAAGGAGGTGTCGGTGGACATCGACGCCGGACGAACGCTGGCGCTGCTTGGACCAACGGGTTCCGGCAAGTCGACGCTGGCGCGTCTTCTGGCGCGTCTCTATGACTATCAGGAAGGCTCCATTCTTCTGGATGGAATGGAACTCAACCGGCTGGACCGCGCGTTTGTGCGCTCGCGGATCGGCGTGGTGTTGCAGGAGCCGTTTCTCTTCTCCAAGACGGTGGGCGAGAACATCCGCATGGCGCGCCACGACGCCGACGCGACGAAGATGGCCGAAGCGGCCGCGGCGGCCTGCATCGACGATTCGATCCAGCAGTTCGAGCGCGGCTACGACACGCCGGTGGGCGAACGCGGGGTGACGCTGTCCGGCGGCCAACGCCAGCGGGTGGCGTTGGCCCGCGCGCTGCTGTCCGATCCGCCGGTCCTCATTCTCGACGACACCCTCAGCGCCGTCGACACGCACACCGAGTCGATGATCCTCGAAACGTTGAAAGCTCGGCACGGCCGGCGCACGACCATTCTCATTGCGCACCGGCTTTCGACGCTCATGCACGCCGACTGGATCGTGGTGTTGGACAAGGGACGCGTCGTTCAACAAGGCACGCATCAAACGCTGTCGCACGAAGAAGGCCTGTATCAAAGGCTGTGGAGAATCCAGGGCGAGCTGGAAGAGGAATTGGTGCGGGACTGATGGAACGGCTTTCTTGCTGCAAAGAACGCAAAGAACACAAAGATTAGACCCGCTATCTGAGAAGTTGTTTCTATGCGTTCTTTGCGTTCTTTGCGGTTAGTTCTTAAGGGCGCCTACCATGGCTGACACGGCTTTCCAAGAAGAAGACTACACCAAACGCCTCGACTGGGCCGTGTGGAAACGCATTTTCGCGCGGGCGTTCTCCTATCGGCAATGGGTCGCGCCGCTGATCGTGATTTCGCTCTCCTCGGGCGTGTTGGATTCGCTGTTCAACCTGGTGACCCGCGGCGTCATCGACGAAGTCGCCAAGCGCGGCGTCGACGCGACGCTCGTGTGGTATGCCCTGGAGTATGGGGGGCTGGTCGCCGGACTGGTGGCCTGCATCTGGCTATTCATCGTTCTGGCCGGACGAGTCGCCACGCAGATGAGCCACGATTTCCGCCAGGAGGCGTTCGCGCGCCTGCAGGATCTCTCGTTTTCCTACTACGACACGCGGCCGGCGGGCTGGCTGATGGCGCGCATGACCTCCGACTCGCGCCGCCTCTCCGACATCATCGCCTGGGGCCTGCTGGACATGGTCTGGGGCACAACGCTGATGGTTTGCATCGCCGGCCTGCTGTTGTGGATGAACTGGAAGCTGGGGCTGGCCGTGCTGGCGGTCGTGCCGATCCTGGCGTGGGTCAGCCTCGCGTTTCAGAAGGCGATCCTGGCCAGCTCGCGCCTGGTGCGGAAGACGAACTCGCGCCTGACCGACGCGTTCAACGAGGCGATCAACGGAGTCTCCACCACCAAGGTCCTGGTGCGCGAAGAGCAGAACCTCAGCGAGTTTCAGGGCCTTTCCACCGAGATGTACGACGCCTCGCTGCGCAACGCCATCCAGTCGGCGCTCTACCTGCCCATCGTCCTGACCATCAGCAGCGTGGGCGTGGCCGCGGCGCTCTACTACGGCGGCATGCGCGCGGCGGTCGGCGGCCTGAGCGTGGGGACGCTGATCGCCTTCATCGGCTACGCGCGCCAGTTCTTCGACCCGATCAGCCAGATGGCGCGCATCTTTTCCGAGTTGCAGCACGCGCAGGCCTCGGCGGAGCGGCTGTTCGGGCTGATCGACACCGTGCCGGAGATCCGCGACTCGCCCGAAGTCCTGCAAGCCATCGAAACGCATCGCGGCGCCGATCCGCTGGAGGGCGTGGCCGAAGACGGCCTGCCCGACCGCATCGAGACCCTCGAATTCGAGAACCTCTCCTTCGCCTACAAGGAAGGCGAGGAGGTGCTCAAGGACTTCAGTTTGAAGGTGCGCGCGGGGCAGCGGATCGCGCTCGTCGGCCCCACCGGCGGCGGCAAGACGACGATCGTGAGTCTCCTGTGCCGTTTCTACGAGCCGACGCAGGGGCGCATCCTGATCGACGGGGTCGACTACCGCCACCGCGCCCTGGGCTGGCTGCAATCGAAACTGGGCATCGTTCTCCAGACCCCGCACCTCTTCAGCGGCACGATTCGCGAGAACATCCGCTACGGGCGGCTCGACGCCGCTGACGAGGAGATCGAGCAGGCCGCGCGCCTGGCCGACGCGCACGACTTCATCATGGCGCTCGAGAACGGCTACGACTCGCGCGTCGACAAGGAAGGCGCGAACTTCTCCACCGGCCAGAAGCAGTTGCTGTCCTTCGCCCGCGCCATCGCCGCCGATCCGTGGATTCTGGTCATGGACGAAGCCACTTCTTCCGTCGACACGCAGACCGAGCGGCGGATTCAACGCGCCCTGACGGCGGTGCTCGAAGGGCGCACGAGTTTCGTCATCGCCCACCGCCTCTCCACCATTCGTTCCGCGGACCTGATCCTCGTGATCGAAAACGGCCGCATCGCCGAGCAAGGCGCGCACCATGACCTTCTCCGCCGCCGCGGCGCCTATTACAATCTCTACGCCGACCAATTCCGCCACGAGCGCGAAACGGAAGAACTGCGCGAGGCGGTGGCGCCGGCTGTGAAGTAGCGCCGGCTGTCCAGCCGGTAGTTCTCAGTCGTTTTCGGTTGCTGTCGGCATTGGGCAAAGAACTACCGGCTGGACAGCCGGCGCTGCTTTTCGGTATAGTGGGTTTTCAGGAGGTCACGGCAATGACCGAAGCAGTCGGAGAAATCCTTTCTCGTATTGATGGCCTTTCCCAGCAGGAGCGCGCGGAATTGGCTTACGCATTCATCTGCTCCCTGGAACCCGGCGAGGAAGAAGGCGTTGCCGAAGCCTGGGATGCCGAGCTCTCCAGTCGCGTCGCAGAGATCAGAAGCGGCCGAGTCGTCGGCAAACCATCGGAACAGCTGTTTGACGAGTTGCGCGGACGGCGCCGGTGAAGCCCGCCGTTTTTCACTCCGAAGCCGAAGCGGAATTTCGCGCCGCGATTCATTATTATGATGAGCAGCGCTCCGGATTGGGCGCTGAGTTCCAAGAGGTGATCGAACAAGCCGTGGCACAGATTGTCGAGATGCCGCAAGCGTTTCCTCCTCACGGCGATCAGGGATTGCGGATGTATGTGGTGCGGCGCTTCCCATATACGATTTTCTATCTGGAACTCGGCGACCTGATCTGGATCGCGGCCGTGGCGCACCAAAGGCGGCGACCAGGGTACTGGGCACATCGCCGGCCGTAAGGGTAGCGCTGGCCGTCCAGCCAGTAGTCTTCGGTTCGTCGTCGACCTGACCAATGAAACTACTGGCTGGACAGCTGGCGCTGCCGTTCAGCCCGTGCGGCTAACGCGCGCTGAGCCGGAGGGATGGAAGACGCGCAGTTCGAGATCCTTTTCAGTGAGTTCCAGATCGGCGGGGTTGTCGAACCGCACGGCGAGGCGGCATGGGGGAGTGGGGCCGATGGCCAGACCCAGGCGTTTCACGTCGGGATGCGACATCCAATCGCGCGGCTCCTCCAACGGCAATCGCAACGGCGTCTTGAACGGGCGGCGGAAGCAGCGGCAGGCCACCGCGCCGAAGCGGCGGCGCAGCTCATTGAAATCGAGCGACATCAGCCCCACCAGCGACGGATCGCCCTTGCGCCGCCACTCGCGCTCGATGTCGCGCACGTAGCGTTCGAACCAGACCCCATGCCGCAGCGCGCGGTGCTTGCCGTCGAAGCGTTCGCTAATGTGCAGCAGTTCATGCACGATCGACGAGAGCGGGTTGTTCGTGAGGAAGCGCGGGAAGCGGAACCGCAGCACGTACAGCGCCGGCAGGCCGTTGAGAGAGATGCGCCGGTTGCGCGGCACGAACCACGGCGTGGCGGCCAGCAAGATCCGGCGCCGGGGATCATAGCGGAATTCAAAGGTGGGCGTTTCGTCCAAGCCCAGCGCGACGCACTCGGCCAACGCGCCCCACGCCCCGGCGGTGGCGCGATTGGCGGCGAGGGCGACGATGCGGCGCGGGTCGATGTGGCGGAAGCGTTCGACGACGGCGGCCATATCGGCGATCACGTCGTCGAGCAGCTGCGAGTAGACAAACATCAGGTGAAACGTCCTTGAGAACAATCTCACGCAGAGACGCAAAGACGCAGGGGGGCAGGGGAAGTCCTCTCTGCGTCTCTGCGTCTCCGCGCCTCTGAGTGAGAATCCTCTTTCGCTCTACTTGTTCTTCAACGCCGCCAGGTAGGCCGAAATTTGGTTCGCGTTCTTCATGAAATCCTTGCTGTAGATCATGCCGTCGCGCGCCCAGCGACCTTGCTCGTCCAGCGCGTCGATGGCCAGCTTCGTCTTCGGCGCCAGCGACGACGGCTTCACCGGCTTGACGGGCTGCTCCGTTTCCGGCTCCTTCGACTTCATCGACTCCAGAGCCCCCTGATACGCCTTCAGCGCCTCGGGGACCTTGAACGCGCTCTGCCACGCATAGTGCTGCTGCCGCTCCTCGCTGATTTCCTCGAGCGTGTAATGCACCTTCTTGTCGCGGTCGCCGTAAATCGGCCGATTCGTGCCGATCTCATAGAGGCGCGCCCACAGGTTGTCGCCGATCTTCGAGCGCTCCAGCCAGTCGATGGCCGCGGGAATGGGCTTCAGGTATTTCTCATCGCCCGTGTAGCGGTACAGACTCACCAGCGTCAGGATGTTCAAGCCGGTGACGTGGCCGCTGGCGCCCGGCGGCTCGAACGCGCGCGCCCAGGCCGGCTTCATGTCCTGCGAATACTGCTCGGCCCACGCGGCCTGCGGCGGCGGCAACTGCGACAGGATGATGAAATCCCCGCCGCGCCGCGCCATCTCCAGGCAGTCTTCACGCTGATAGAGCTTGTGCGCCTTCAGCGCCACGCGAATGCAATCGTTCATCGCGCCGTCGTTGAACGTGTAGTCGTCGTGATAGCCCCCGCGCGGCGGAAACCACTGCGGCCACGCGCCGTTGGGGAACTGGCTCTCCTTCAAGCCCTTCAGCCCCAGTTCCAGCGCCTCGGTCAGCCACGGCTCGTCGATCGTCTGGTCGAGTTCCATCAGAAAATCCAGCGCCGCCTGGGTGTTGTTGTCGTCGTAGGTGGCGTGGCCGGACTTCTTCACCGGCTTGGCGCCGGGCTTCATGTGGCCGACGTCGACGAGGTGCTCCCATCCGCCGCACTCGTACTGGCCCCAGGCCAGCGCCAACCCCGTCGCACGCGCCGCGTCGAGGAACTGGGAATCATTGGTCGCGCGGTGCGCGTTGAGGAAGGCCTGCCCGACAGTCGGCGTTCCCGGCGGTTGAATCCAGATCTGCGTGGCCGTGGCCGGTTGTTTCGTCGACTCGCCGAATCGTTCCTTCCCATCCAGCGACAAGATGCCGACGTAGCCGCCGTTGGTGGAAATCGACTGAATGAACGCCGCGGCCTTCTTCAGCGCCGCGAGCGCCTGCTCATACGAAGGCTCCGCGGCGCCCTCACTCCACGCTGGATTCCCAAAGAGCGCACAGCACGCCAACGCTGCCGGAATACACGCGCGCCGCAGCGATCGCTTCATGGGTGATTGCCTTTCCGTCAGTGAATGAACCACGGACAAACACGGACGCGCACAGACCAACAGCGGCGCCCCAGGCATCCCTGTTCTCCGTGGTTCGCTTGTCTTTCTCTCCGTGTCCCCGCGTCTCCGTGTCTTCTTACTCGCCCCTCTCGCTCGCCTCTTCGGACAGGCGCAGCGCGAAGCCGCCATCCTCGACGTCCCCGCCCTGGAGAATCATCCAGTCGAGCACGTCGCGTTCCTCGATCGACGCCAGCTGACCTAGTTGCGCCTCGCCATGCAGCGGGCCGACGGCCACCGCGCCCCGAAGCGTCGAGCCGTTCCAGGCGTGCAAGGAGAGCCACGTCTCCGGCGAATCCGGCACGCTTCCTTCGGGCTGCCAGCGAACGAGAAACACGCGGTCGGCGCGGGCCTGACGCGTCTGAAACTTGGCCTTGAACCGCGACAGGGCGTCCTGGGCCAGGCGGCGCAGTTTGCGACGGTCCACCTGGTCCGCGCGCCAGAAGTCCGTCCCCGTCTCATAATACTGGCGCAGCCGGCCAAGCACCTCCAATAGCCCGAGAAGCGATGGGGCTTCGTTGTCGACCCCGCCGAGGAGCCGGAAGAAGCCCGCCGGATATTCGCTCTTCGGCGGCATGCGTTCATACACGAAGCCGATGCGCCCGCGCACCGCCGGCACGGGCAACGAACGCGCCGGATCGAGCGGCCCTTCCGCGTGGGCCAGGTCCAGCGCGATCGAACTCAGGCTGGCCGCCGCGATGCCGGTCATGTCCTGCGGCAGCCCGTCGATGCGCAGCTCGGGCAAGCCGAACTTGACCAGGCCGCGCGTAGTGATCCCGACCCCCGCGCGCGAGGCGCCCATTTCGATCTTGAAATGCTCGCGGGCCGAAAAGCCGCCTTTGCGCGCCCACTGCGATTCCCACGCGAACTCGCCCCAGACCAGCATCGCGGCCCGGTCCACCACCAACCCCTTGCGCATCGAGCGGACGGTTTCGGCGGCGCGGACCGTCAACTCCAGGTGCGCCACGCCGGGCTCGGGCGGGCCGTTGTTGCGCAGGTAGTACGCGCCGCGCTCTTTCAGGATGATGTCGCGGTCGGTCGGGCCGATCGTGGTTTGCGCGCGGTTCGCCAGGCGGCGGCAGAGGGCGAACTCCTCGGGCTCGCGCTTGGGGCGGCCGCCGACGAAGACGCGCTTCAGGCAGCTCAACGTCAGCACGTCGTGTTGCAGCAAGGCCCGCGCTTCGCGGCTCAACTTCCCGCCCGCCGCGCCGAGCAGCAGATGGTGGTTGAACTCCCCCTCGGCGATCGGCTCGCCGCTGCGCGAGAGGACGATGTATTCAAAGGACACGTTGGCGAACGGGAGAGGGTTTGGAGCGTTGGAACGCCCGACGGTCCGCGGCGCGCCCGGAGAATCCGGCGGCGGCTCCTTCGGCGTCGGCGACGCGGAAAACGGGTCGCGCGTCTCCGCCGCCTTCGCGGAATCGGAAGGAGTCGCGCGCGCCTTTCTCAGGATTCGGCGCGCAACCAGAAAAGCAAGCGCCCCGCTGGCCGAAGCGATTGCCGCCACCGCAGCCATCCAGATCATTGCCGCAGCCCCGCCGTTCAGCGCTCCCGCCGTTTCGCCAACCTAGCCCAAGACGGCCAAGACAGGCAACAGGCAATTCAAC
>JAPLSS010000596.1 GCA_026398515.1 Candidatus Sumerlaeota bacterium
GATTGCGAGTTCTGCGACATCACCGCTCTGTTCGGCCGCAAGCCGCGCTACAAGACGCCGGCGCAGTTGGCGGCCGAACTCGACGCGCTGTACGCCCTGGGATGGCGCCGCGGCATCTTCCTGGCGGACGACAATTTCATCGCCGACCGGCGGGCGGCGTGGGATCTGGCTCAGACGCTTCAAGCGTGGCAGGCGGCGCGTGGCTTCCCGTACGCCTTCACGATTCAGGCCTCGCTGAACCTGGGGCGCGACAGCGACTTGCTGAAGTTGCTGGCCGCGGCCGGCGTGAACGCCGTGTTCCTGGGCATCGCGTCGCCGGACGAAGCCAGCCTGCGCCAGACGCGCAAGACCGTCAACCTGCGCCATCCGCTGGACGAGAGCGTCGAGGCGATCGTGCGAGCCGGCATGCGGCCCTTGGGAGGCATGATCCTGGGCTTCGACGGCGAGGAACCCGGCGCGGGCCGCCGCATCGTCGATCTCATCGACCGGCTGGCGATCCCGGAATCCACTCTGATGATGCTGCAGGCCCTTCCCCAGACGGCGCTGTGGAGACGGCTGGAGACGGAGGGGCGGCTGCGGGCCGAGGGGACCGCTCTGGACCAGACCCAACTGACGAACTTCCAGCCGACGCGTCCCTTGCGCGAGCTGGCCACGGAGTTTGTGGAGGCTTTCTGGCAGTTATACGATCCCAAGGCGCACCTGGATCGCACGCATCGGTGCTTCCGGCGGATGGGGGCTCCGCCCTTCAAGCGTCGGCCTCAACGCCCGTCGTGGGCCAAGCTGCGCGATCTGGCTGTGACCATGCGCGCCCTGGCCACGGTCGTCTGGAGGCAGGGCGTTCTGCGCTCCACCCGCTGGAAGTTCTGGCTCTACCTGGCCGACATCCTCCTGCACAATCCGCGCGTGTGCGGCCATTACCTGAGCGTGTGCGCGCACGAAGAGCACTTCCTGCCGTTCCGCGCTATCACCCGCGATCAGATCCTGAGCGCTCTGGCGGCCCGCGAAGCGGAGCCGGCCGCGCCGTCTTCCCGCCCGACTACTCCAGTCGCCGCATTCCCTCGGTGACGGTGATCGCGGAGGCCTCCAGAGCGGGGAGGAAGCCGGAGACGAGGCCGATGCCAACGCCGGTCACGAGGGCCTTGGCGCAGACGATCAGCGGCGGGCTGAAGCCTGACACGTACCCGTGGGTCAACGCCCGCAGGTCGGAGCAATGGAGAGCCACGACCAGCGAGGCCCCGACGCCGTACCCCAGCAGCGCGATCATCACCGCTTCGCCCAGCAGCAGAAAGAAAAGGAGTGGGCGCGTGTAGCCGATCGCCTTCAGAATCGCCACTTCGCGCAAGCGTTCGCGCACGGTCATGGCCATCGTGCTGCCCGCCACCAGCATCATGGTGAGGATGTCGGCCACGGCGACCGAGGCGATCATCAGCCGGATATTGCCCACCATGGATACGAAGCCGAGTTTGAAGGCCTGCTCGGTCTCGGTCTTGGTCTCGGCGGCGGTGTTGCGAAACATAGCGTCGACCGCGTCGATGATGCCGGGAACGGATTCCTCGCAATCGGCCTTGAGCCAGAACGCGCCGACGGTGTTAGGGCAGCCGAGGGCCTCGTTCATGTAGTCGTATCGGAAGTAGAAATTCGTCGCTTCGGGTTCGATGTCGTAAACGCCGACGAGCGTAAACTCCAAATCAATGGGAACGATGGTCCCCGACAGGGTGATTCGATCGCCCTCCTTCCAACCGAACCGGTCGGCGAGGGCCTTGCCGGCGACGGCGGCGGTCCGTTCGGCGGCAAAGCGTCTCTTCGCCTCTTCGCCGACCCGGGCGCCGGCGAACATCTGCCACACGCTGACGGGATCGACGGCCAGGTTGGCGAAGAAGTTCTTCGGCTCCTTGTAAATGCCGTTGAAAAACTGGACCGGCATAACCAGGGCGACGTGAGGCGCCTGTTTGAGTTTCTCCAGGTAGGAGAGCGGCAGTTGCTCGGTCAGGGCCACCGCGCGCCGGACGCACAAGCGCAGGACGGAGTCTTCCGTGACGGGCGGATTGCGCAGATCCTCGATGAACGTGGTCAGCGCGATATACAAAAACAGGGAGAACCCGATGCTGATCACCGTCAAGCCGGTTCGCCGCTTGTTGCGCAAGATGTTGCGGACGATGAAACGGGGAAGACTCATCATATTTCGCTTTGGTCGGTGGCCGGCTCGGCGCGAAGGAAGCGCCTGGCGTGCAGCCTTGAACCCGGACGGCCCCCGGGATCGCGCCGCCGCCTCCACCTCACCGTGTCCGTCCGACCATGACGTATCGGCAGTCCAGGATGTAGTAAGCGGCCAGCGATTCGCAACGGGGATCGAACAGGGAACGCATCCGTCCGAAAAGGAAAGCCGCCCATTTCCCCGAAACCGTCCTGACCGCGGGCAAACCCGCGAGTCATCCGTCATGATCCGCCCTCGCTCTTTTGCGGGGATCATTGTTCCGAAGGACCCGCCCAGGGCCGGATCGGCGCCGCCGCCCGGTCGAATCGGCCATCGAAGTTGCGGCAGCGAAAGAACGTGAAACGCCGGTACGTCATGCCGTAGAGAACGACATCGAGGCGTTCGCCCCGGCCGACCGATTCGAAATTCTCAGCGATCCTGGGATCGAGCGGGCCGCCATTGTCCGTGCAAGCGAACAACGCGTCCCACCCGGCCTTCGACTCGTCCAGGCCGCCCCACACATCATACTGGGTCCATGGCGCATCGCCGAAGTTCACCGTGTACGTTCGGGGTTGGCCCTCCATATAGAACGCCAGTTCGGCGGCGATTTGGTATCGAGTCGAAAAGATGAAGGTCTTCTCGGGCCGAGGCATGTCGTGAAGCGCCTTCGACATTCTCGCGGCCAGTTGGTCGTACCCGAACAGCGCGTAAGCCGGGTCGCAGCCCACCGGCGATTGAACCCCCGCGCGGTTCAACCTCCGGGCGAGAACGCCGTATACCGCACGCTCGTGAGCCACGACGAAGACCAGGAGGAGACCGAGCGTCAGCATGACGAGATAGGCGCCGAGCCCCTTTCGCCAGGGAGAGTTCGCTGTCCTGTTCCACAACGCGTCGACCTCAGCAACGGTCAGAATGGTCCACGTGTAATAGGCGGGCGCGGCCCAATTGCCCAGGACCGTTCCCCGGAGGCTTCGGGCCAGCAGGAGAAGGTAGATCGGCAGTCCCATGGCCAGCAGGAACCTCCCGCGGAGTTCGGACGCATGGCCCTTCGCAATGAGAACCCGCCACGCCGCCCACGCCATGAGCAGAAACCCGAGGGGAAACACGAGGCCGGCTTGCTCGCCGATGTATCGCGGGAGCGTCCATGGCGACCACCGGTCCCCATCGGCAGCCGCTTGCGCCGCGACGTGCCGGAACATCGGCCAGTCGTGCCGCCAGTTCCAGACCGCCATGGGAGCCAGGAAAACGCCGCCGATCAGCAGAAACAGGTAGGGTTCCTTTCGCCGCAGCCAGAAGCGATGAGCCGGACTGATGCAGAAAAAGGCGCCCAGGCAGACGATCATGTAGGCCATGGCCGGTTTGCTCAGGAGGCCCAGGCCGAAACAGACTCCCGCCAGGAGCCAGGCGCGCCTTTGGGGGTTCGGCGCCGCCCCCGAAGGGCCCTCGCCGGCCCGGTCCAGAAGCGCGGCGGAGAGGAAGAAACAACACGCCGACCAGGAGAACAGCAGCGGCGTATCCGTCGTGATGATCGACGCTCCGACCGAATACATGGGCATCAGGAGAAGAGCCAGCACGGAAAAGAACGCGATCCGAGGCGACCGATACAAGCGCATCGCCAGGAGATAGGCGAACACGCTCAGACCCGCCCATAGGGTTGTGGCGGTCGAGCGCACCCCAAACGGATTGCTGCCGAACACCACGGTGAACAGCCGGATGAGATACGCGGTCAGGGGGGGCTTGGTGCAGTAGCCCCAATCCAGGCGCCGCGACCAGTCCCAGTATTGCGCCTCCTCGAACTCCACCGGAAACTGACCGCGCAGGATCCAGGAGTAGAGATACACCGCGGCCAGGACCCCAAGCCACACGGCCAAACGCCGCCAAAAGACCGCCGCGTCCCGCTCGTCGGGCGGTTTTGTCAGGGAGAGGCAGGCAGCCGTCGCCGGGCCCGCTTCGGCTCCCCGCGCCGCGTCTTGGCGTGTCCGAGTTGGATCAAACATGGTCCGGTCCTGGCCGATAGCGGGCCGCGTCCCACGGCCACCATTGCTCGGGCCGCCGGTTCACCTCATTCGCCACCAGATCGACCGCCTGCTGGGTCAGGCGCCGCGCATCCTCGGCTAGGTCTCCCGAGCAAGGGCGGGGCAGCGGCGGGTGGATGTCCATCTGATGACGGCCATTGCCCAGCGGCGTAAAGGTCACACACAGCGCCTCGACGCGGTTGCGCAGGGCCAGGATCGCGGGGCCGAGACTGACCAGCGTTTCGCCGCGTCCGAAGCGGACCCACACATTGTTCTTCGGCGCCACGGAGACATCGACGAACGTGAGAATGACGCCATTGCGTCGCAGGATTCTCGCGATGCGCAGGGCCTTCGTTTCGCCCACCTTCCACCGCTGAACGCTGAACCGTTCGTGGAACGCTTGAAACCGCCGTTCCAGGACCGCCGCGGGCAACCTGTTTTGCAGGGCGGCCACCTCCGGCGCCAGGCTTGCGCCTCGCGCCAGGAAACTGATGAAGTTGCCAAGGTGGCTGCCGAGCAACAGGGCGCCGCGACCGGTTCGCCGCGCTTCGTCCAGGTGCTCCTGGCCGCGCACCGTGACGCGCCGGCGCAGTTCGTCGGCGGGGAGCCTCAACCAGTACAGGCACTCGAGGGCCATACGGCCCGTCCAACCGAAGTAGTCTTTACGCAATTCCCGCCATTGCGCTTCGGTCCAGTCGGGCCGGTCCAGAATGGCCTTCATCATGGCAAGGCTTCGCCTTCTCATGGGAGGCGGGTGGAAGAGGCTTCCAACGACGCGGGAGAGACGGTAACCCTCCGGCTCCGGCATCTTCCGCAGGAGCGCCTCCAGCGGAAAATACGCCGCCGCCCACACCGGCGCCATCGCCCAATCCACGAGTTTCTGGAGATTGACGGTTTTGCCGGTCATGCTTCGATCCGCCTCAGGAGACCGATCTCAAAGCGGGCTGAAGAGCCGGCGCCACCGGCTTCGAATCCTCCATTGGGATCAACTGCGTGGCCACCAGGGCTCGGTACGTCGGGCAACGCCGCAGCAGTTCCTCGTGGGAGCCGTCGTCCAGGATGCGGCCTTGGCTCAGGACCAGGATCCGCGGCAGGCGGGCCACCGTGGCCAGCCGGTGGGCGATGACGATGGTCGTGCGGCCGCGCATGGCGGCGTCCATGGCGTCGCCCAGCTGCCGTTCGGTTTGAGCGTCCAGGGACGAGGTCGCCTCGTCCAGAAGGAGGATGGGAGCGTTTCGCAGCAGCGCCCGGGCGATGGCCAGGCGCTGGCGCTGCCCGCCGGACAGGGTCATGCCGCGCTCGCCGAGGGCCGTTTCATACCCTCGCGGCAACGCCTCGATGAACCCGGCCGTTTGCGCGGCGCGGCAGGCGGCCCGGACCTCTTCCTCGGTGGCCGACGGATCGCCATACCGCACATTCTCCAGAATCGTGTCGTCGAACAAGACGATATCCTGCGGCGCGAAGGCGATCGCTCCGCGCAGCGAATGGGCCGTCACCCCTCGGATGTCCAGGCCATCGATCGAAATGGCCCCTTGCTGCGGGGCATAGAACCGAAGGAGCAGATTGAACAGGGTGCTCTTGCCGGCGCCGCTTTCGCCGACAATGCCGACGGATTCCCCGGGGGCGATCCGAAACGAGACATCGTCCATGGCGCGTTCCCGGTCCCCGTACCAGAACACGACGTTGCGGAATTCGATCTCTCCCCGCACGGGAGCCGGCAGGGGAATCGCCCCGGCGGGGTCCGTCTCGCCCGCCACGGCCTGAAGCCCCTCCAGACGATCCAAGGCCAGGGCGATCTGCTGCCAGCGGGCCAACTGGAGGCACAGCTCGCGCGCCATGGGCATGACGATCAACAAGTAGAACAGGAACGCGACAAGGTTTTCCGGGGGCAACCGCCGGGTCGCCGCCAAACTCCCTCCATACAGCAGAAACGTGAGGAAAATCACGACGGCGATGGCCCCAATGATCGGTTCCACGAGGGCGATGACGCGCGCCGACCGGCCCTGCACGGCCAGCAAGTCTCTCTGCCGGCGCTCAAACCGATCGATCTCCCGGGGCTCGGCGTTGAAGGCCTTGACCACTTCGATCCCCAGGAGCAAGGCGTGCAGATGGCTGATCAGGCCCCCGGAGGCCGCCGCGCCTTCCTCTTGCATGGTCCGGGCGCGGCGAAACAGGGCCCGCACCAAAAGGGCGCCAAGGGGAACGGCCAACGCCCCCAGCAGCGCCAGCCGCCAACTCAACACGAACATCATGGCGGCGCTGCCGGCGAAGACAATGGCCATGCCGAAAAAGCCTCCCAGGCTGTATTTCACGAACCATTCGAGATCGGCAAGGCTGGTGGTCAGCCGTTCGATGAGCGCGCCGATGTTGGCGCTCCGGTGAAATTCCATCGGCGCGCGGAGCAACTGCTCGGCATACTGCAGGCGCAGGCGGGCGGTGACCTGGTGAGCCACGGCGAAGAAGAGCAGAAACGACGCGCCGCCCGTGACGGTAGCCAGGACGATGACGCCCACCAGCAGCAGGCAGGGGCGCGGCGAGAGGCTCATCCGTCCCGTGGCCAATGCGGTCCCGACGATAGTTCGGGCCAGGAGAGGCAGGGACAATCCCGCGACGGACGCCACGGCCAGGCACAGCAGCCCCAGACCGACGGTCCAGCGATGCGGTTGGAGAAGCTTCGCCAAGCGCGCGAGCGTGATCATGGGGCCGCGGCTCCCCGCCGACTGTGGGCTTGAGACGCCTCCTCCAGGATTCGCTCGGCGGCGCGCTCAATCGCGCCCTCGGTTCCCAGAAGAGCGCGAAGCGTTTGGAACTGCCGGCGCATCGCCGCCGCGCGCGGCTCATCATCCAGAAGGCTCAACGTCTCGTCCGCCAGGCGCTCAGGCGTCACGTCCCGCTGGCAAAACTCGGGCACGATCCGCTCGTGAAGTAGAATGTTCGGCAGGGCAATGAAGCGAACGTGCGCCAACCGACGGCCCACTTCATAGGTCAGGGCGCTGACGCGGTAAGCGACCACCATACAGCGAGCCCGATAACGGCAGGACGAATTGCAGCTCGGGACGGCGTTCCTTGAGTCGCCTCGCCGCGGCCGCCATGACGGGCGTCAGTCTTTGCAGTTCGTGGAAGCGGCTGCCCGGCATGAGAGCGACCGTCGGGCGCGAGGGATCCAGGCCAGCCCTGCGAAACGCGGAATCGCCGCCCCCGGTCGTTTTCACAATGTCCAGAAGCGGGTGGCCGATCCAGGCCACGCGCGCCCCGGCCCGCTCATACGCTTCCGCCTCGTCGGGAAAGACGGCGAGAATGAGGGAAGCGGTCTTGGCAATGCCTCGCGCCCGCCACGGTCCCCAGAGCCAAACCTGGGGCGCGAAATAGAAAATGACGGGGATCCCCTCCGATCGCAGGGAGCGTGCGAAGACGGTGTTGAAGCCCTCGTTGTCTATGAGCACTACCGCGTCCGGCCGCTCCGACCGGACCAGTTTCCCCAGGGCCTTGTAGACGCCGTACAAGGGTTTCAGAAACCGAAAGGACTCTGAGACGCCGACGACGCCCAAGTGCGACGTGGAAACGCGGATGTCCACTCCCGCCGCGTGCATCTCCTCGCCGCCGGCGCCGAACAGCAGGGCGTCCTTGTTCCGGACGCGGATGGCGCGGCTGAGGAAGGCCGCCTGACGGTCTCCCGAGACCTCCCCGGCAACCAACATGATCTTGAGCAACGGCGTCACGTCCTTTGAGCAAGATACATGGAGCACGAACCAGTATCCAAAGCGCTACACGGGTTTCGTCTCCCCGACGATGTCAGAATTCATGAACCCAGCCGAGCGGCAGCCAAAGACTCGGAAGCGTCATCCTTCGCCGGAATGGCCATAGCAAATCCCGTGCAGCCGCGCCGGAAGCTGCGCAAAGGGCGCCGTCCGCGCGGCCCACTGCGATTCGATCGGGTCGTCCAGCGTCCAGACGCTTCCGTCCGGCCGAGTCAGCCAGCGGGGATGAAGCCAGTTGTATTGCTCCGCGTACTGGATGATCGACGGCTCCAGGCAGCGATGGATCCGCTCGGTCAGGTGGACCACCGGGTCCGCGGCCGAACGCGATTCCTCTGGATCGAGCATCCCCACGAAGCGGAGAATGGCACGGCCCTCGCCCGCGCGCAATGTCACCGTCGGAACGATGGGGACCCGAAAATGAAGGGCTAGCCGGGCCGGCCCCGCCGGGGTCATCGCCGGAATCCCCAGAAACGAGGCGGCGACCCCGCCGCGCGGCGCGTCCAAGTCGATCATCAACCCGAGTTTGCGCCCTTCCTTGAGACATCGCGCCACCGCATGAAGGTCATGCTCCGGGATGTACCTCCCCTGCCGCTCGCCGCGCACGGCCTCAAGCACTTGCTGGCTGAGCGGATTCTCAAAAAGCCGATACACATCGGTCCCGGGCGGATCCCCGGCCAGGAACGCCTCCCCCGCGGGCTCAAAGCTGCCCAGGTGAATGGAGCACCCGATCACCCCTTGGCCGGGAGCCTTCGCCCGATCCAGATACTTCGCGCCCTCGACACGCACCTCGACATCGCGCCAGCGGATTCCTTCCAGGTACGAGTAGAAGTGCTCTTCGAACACCCGGGCAGCCAAACGCCGGAGCGCTTGACGGTCCAGCGCCGGGCCGAAAACCAGCTGGAGGTTGCGCAGACACCAGCGCCATTCGTGCCGGAGGACCCGGCGGCCCAGCGCGGCCAACCGCCGGGTGCGGCGGTAGGCCCGTTCGATGGGGCACGATCGAACAGAAGACACGACGCCTCGCAGGGCCAGCCACTCGAGATAGTGCCGCACGTTCGTGGCGGTTGGAACTCGCATGCGCGATCCTCGGTCCCCGCTCGACCCAGCGCTGGCGGCGCGGGATAATAAAACCGGATTGCGGCAATCGGGTCAAGGCAATCCTTTCTAAGGCCGATTGACCGCTCCCGGGCTACCGTGGATAATCATGTGGGCGCCAGTTGATGCTGATCTCCCAGAGGCGGTCCATGACGGATAGCGGCGCGATGATTCCCCTCGAGGAAGCCTTCAGGCTCGTGGCCCACGCCCTCGCGGGCGTCCGCCTTCCCGGCGAGACGCTCCCGGTTCGCGAGGCGCGCGGCCGCGTTCTGCTGGCCGATCAAACGTCGCGCTTGGACCAGCCTCCCTTCGATTTGTCGGCGGTCGACGGCTACGCCATCGCCGCCGCCGACCTGCGCGAAGAGTACCGCCTCTTGGAAACGATCGCGGCCGGCCAGACGCCGACGCAGCCGCTCGTCCCCGGGACGACGACCAAGGTGATGACCGGCGCGCCGACGCCCGCGGGAACCGCTCGCGTCGTCATGCAGGAAGATGCGCAGGAGCGCGGGGGCGTTGTCCGGCTATCCAAACGCGACGGTCCGACGAACCTGCGCGCCCGGGGAGAGGACCTTCGCGCGGGCGACGTCGTCGCGGCGGCCGGCTCTCTGCTGGACGCCGTGGCCATCGCCAACCTGATCGCTTGCGGCGTCTCGGAAGTCTATGTGGCGCATCAGGCCAAGGTGGCGATTCTCTCGACTGGCGACGAGATCGTGGACGACCCCAGGGAGCTGGCGCCGGGGAAGGTCATGAATTCCAACGGGCCGATGCTGGCCGCGTTGGCCAAGG
>JAPLSS010000781.1 GCA_026398515.1 Candidatus Sumerlaeota bacterium
TGGCGTGCCGTGCCGAGTGACGCTGAAACCGACGCAGAGCGGCGAGACCCTCTCCAAACAGCCGCTCTATGGGGAAGGGGGCTTGGCCTTCCGCCCGGGCGACACGCTGGCCGAAGTCCTCGTCGGAACGCCGCAGGACGGCCTGCGGGCCGTCTGGTTGGCCAATGCGCGGCCGGGCGCCGAACGCATGATTCTCGTGGAGCGGGGGGCGCGCGTCGGCCAATGAAGATCACCCGCGAACGTCTGGCCATCCTTCTGCGCGAGTCGGGGCTGCTCACCGACGAGCAGTGGAATCGCTACGTGCACTCGCTGCGCGGCAGCCGGGCGCTGTGGGAGGCGTTGAACCAGGACGTGTCGCTCGGCGCGTTCAAGGACCTGCTGTTCGCCGAGATCCCCCTGCCCTTCCTGGGGCGCCGGCAACCGATCCACGAGGCCCTGTCCTCGGAATCCGTCTCCATGCGTCCGTCGGAGCTGATCGCCATCCTCAAAGCGTTCCGCCCCGGGGTCTCCCATGCGACCGGCCCGCTCATCCAAGCCGGCATCATTCGGCAGGCCGACATCGACGCGGCGCTCAAAGGGCACGACTCGGAACAAGCCGATCCCTATGAGCGGCTGGTGCGCCAAAACGTGCTGACTCCGGAGGCCCTGACGTTGTTCTTCCGCCAGGCCGAGCGGCGGCGCGCCTGGCCGTACCGCCGCGACCTGATCCTTTCCATTCTGAGAGAGGAGAACCTCATCGACGAGGCGCGCGCGCAAGCCATCCGCGCCGGCGAAGGCTTCGGCGACTTGATCGACCGCATCCTGGAAACCGGGCCGCCGCGCGCGGGCGCCATCCCCGCGGAACTCGCAATCCCAAGCATCGATTTGACCCAAGCCAACGTCGACAAGGACCTGGCGCGGCGGTTCCCCGCCTCGCTGGTCCAGGGATGGCGGTTTCTGCCCCTGCGGCGCGACGACGGGACGCTGGAGGTAGCCGCCGCCGACCCCATGAACCTGGCGCTCGGCGATCTCCTGTGGCTGCTGACCGGGTTGCGCGTCCGCGCCCTGCGCACCGACTCGTCCGCGCTGGACATGGCCATTCGTTCGATCTTCGGCTCGCCGACCGCCGCGCCTGGGGCGGAGCGCCTCAGCCAGGAAGCCGCCCAACGCATCGTCCACAGCCCGTCAACCGTGCAGTTGGTCAGTTCCATCATCGAGGGCGCGATCGACCTGAAGGCCACCGACGTTCACCTGGAGCCGTACCTCGACGCCCGCATGCGCGTGCGCTATCGCATCGACGGGCGGTTGCGCAACATCCTGATGCTCCCCGCCGACGCGGTGCAGCCGGTGATCTCGCGCATCAAGGTCCTGGCCAATATGGACGTGGTCGAGCGCCGCCGGCCGCAGGACGGCCATTTCGATTTTCACGCCGAAACCACCCGTTACGATTTCCGCGTCTCCACGCTGCCGTGCCACCTGGGCGAGAAGATCGTCATTCGCGTTTTGGACGAAAGCCGCGTCCTGCGGGGCCTGCAGCAGATCGGCCTGCTCGACGAGCAGCGCCGCGCGCTGGAGCGCCTCTGCCGCCAGCCCTACGGCATGATCCTCGTCACCGGCCCCACGGGCAGCGGCAAAAGCTCGACGCTGTATTCCTGCATCTCGCTGATCAACAGCCTCGAGACCAACATCGTGACCATCGAGGACCCGGTCGAATACCAGTTGCCCGGCGTCAACCAGGTGCCGGTCAACGAAGACGTGGAGATGTCATTCGCCCACGGGCTGCGGGCCATCCTGCGCCAGGACCCCGACGTGATCATGGTCGGCGAAATCCGCGACTTCGAGACTGCCGCCATCGCCATCCGCGCCGCGCTGACCGGGCGCCTGGTGTTTTCCACGCTGCACACGAACACGGCGCTGGGGGCCTACACGGCGCTGGCGCACATGGGGGTGAAGCCGTATCTGGCCGCCGGGGCGATCCTGGCCGTCGTCGCCCAGCGGCTCGTGCGCAAGGTCTGCGTCCCGTGCCGCGCCACGGCGCCGCCGAACGCCGATTTGGCTCTGGCTCTCTGGCCCCACGGGGGCGCCCCGGCGCAGGTGGCGCGCGGGCAGGGGTGCGAGGCGTGCATGGGGACGGGCTACCAGGGGCGCACCGCGTTGTTCGAGATTCTCGAAGCCACGCCGGAGTTGCGCGCCGCCGTCGCGGACGACCCGTCCGAAATCTCCTTGGCGCGGCACGTTCCTCGCGAAGGCGTGATTTCGATTCTGGACGCCGGCCGGCGAAAGATCGAAGCCGGCGAAACCACGATGGAGGAAGTGTGCTACCAGGTCATGACGATGTCGGGGACATGAACGCGCCCGCTTGGCGGGACGGCTCCGGCCAGTCCGCCAAGTCCACCCAGTCCATGACGTCCATGAGGTCCATGAAGTCCATTCTTCCCTTCGGAGAGGGGCCCTACCATGAGCGACCAAGGCGAGAAACCTTCTCGATTTGGCGACGAATTGAAAAAGAGACTGGAAGCCGCCGGGCAAGACCTGCCGGGCGCCGAGGAACGCTCCGCGGGAGGGGCGGCGCCGCCGCCCCGAAACGTCGCGGCGAACATCTTGAACGCCCAGTTCTCCCTGTGGGGCCCCGGCCTCGCCGAATTGACCGTCTTCTGCCGCCAGTTGGCCACGCTGCTCGACGTGGGCATCCCTCTGGTGCAAAGTTTGAAAATCCTCGCCGGCCGCTCGGCGCACCCGCGCCTGAAACGCGTGGCCGCCCAGGTGGCGCGCGACGTCGAGGAAGGCGTGCGCCTCAGCGACGCGCTGGCCCGGCATCCGCGCGTCTTCACCCCCCTGCTCATCAACGTGGCGCGCATCGGCGAATCGGGCGGCATTCTGGAGCCCTCGCTTCACCGCCTGGCCGACATCATGGAGCGCAAGCTCGAGATCCGGAAGAAAATCGTCTCGGCCTCGATGTATCCCTGCGCCGCGCTGCTCATCGCGTTCATTGTGCTGTTGATCATCCTGACGCGGGCGATCCCCGTGTTCGCTCAGGTCTACCACGATATGCCGGACGCCCACTTGCCGCGGATCACGCAGGCGATCGTCGCGTTGAGCGATTTCGCCACCCGCTACATCTATGTGTATGTCCCGCTTCTGATCGCCCACGACCTCGGAGAACGTGCTGGTCGGCGCCGCGCTGGGGGCGGCGCGCGAAAACGTCGAACGCGGCGGCAAGATGGAAGAGCCGCTCCAGAACAGCGGCGTGTTCCCGCCGATGATGATCGACATGATCGCCATCGGCGACGAAGCCGGCGCGTTGGACACCATGCTCCTGAAGGTCGCCGACATCTACGACTCCGACGTCGATTCCGATCTCAAGGGCCTGACCTCGCTCATCGAGCCGGCGCTGATCGTGGTGTTGGGCTGCATCGTCATCACCATCGCGCTGGGCGTGCTCCTGCCGTATTTCCGGATGGCGACCCTCCCGATGGCCGAATAGGCGCGGCGTCCCGCATGCTAAACCAGCGTGTCGATCCAGCGATCGGCTATTCTCTTACTGCGCCGGAAAATACTCATGAAACAACTCGGCGGTCGGCACGACCCCGCGGGCCGTGCAGATGCCGATGGCCGCCATCTGCAACCCGGGGATGCCCACCGACCCGCGGCGCTTCAGACTCTGTTCCGTCAGATCGACCACGCACCAGCGCTTGCCGTCCTCGCCGACGGTCCAATCGTATTGCTGGAGGATCTCTTCCTGGCGGAAGTAGATGAAGCGGTCGAGGGTGTTGATGTCGGTCTCGCTCAATTCCTGCGACGACACGCCGAACAGCTGGCGATACAGCCGCAGGCGCGCCTGCGAGAACAGAATGTAGCCCGACGACTCATTGTAGAACCGGTAGGCGAGTTGGAACCGGTCGTCGCCGCGAAAGCCGAGTTCCTCGGCCTGCATGACGAAGCGCTTGAGGCAATGGATCGCCAGGGCCGTGTTGAACGGGATCCACTTGCACAAACTCTGAAAGTCGTTCCAGCGCGACGCCGCCGGCTCCAGCAGCGGGATGTTCCACTTCGGCTGAAAATCCTTGTCCTGGATCTGGAACAGTCCGCGTTCGTCCGCGTTCTCCGCCCCTTGCTGAGGGTTGCCTCCCGACTCGCGCCACGCCACCGCGTGCAGCAAACCCGGCAGCAGCCCCTGCTCCTTCTCGAGCTGGGCGAAGTGGCGGCTCAGCTCGTCGAACGTCGGGTCGACCCCGATCCGCAGACCTGCAAACTCTCCCTCTCCCAGCGGCTGCGCTGAGCGGCCTTTCTCGTAGGTCTTGCGGTAGTCCTCCATCGTCTCTTCGTAGAGAGGAATGGTGTTCTCGCGGATCAGGATTTGGGGGATGACCCGCACGTAGGAGGTCATCAGCGGATTGTCGAGCCGCTCCTTCCGCGACATGTTGGCCAGCTTGCGCCCGAGGGCGGCGTCCAGGGCCTGTTCCGCCTCAAGGTAGGCCAAATAGGTTGGGTCTCGGCTCTCGCGCGCCTTGACGAGGTTTTTCTTCCATTCCTCCTGCTGCGCCCCGGTCGTCTCCTCGGCGTATTTCTCGCATTCGCGGATACGCCGCAGCGGGGCGGCGGCGTCCTTCGCGCGGTCGAAGGCCGCCTGCGCTTCGGTCTGGAACGCGGCGTAGAGTTGCGCTTCCTCGGGCGTCGGCGACTGCACTTCCGGGTCGACGTCGACGGAGGCCTTTCCAATGGCGATATGCGAAGGCGTGGCGGCTCGCACGGCGGCGGCGATCAACGGAAGCGCAACGAGAAGGCACAAACGGCGGGCGGGCAAAACGACTTCTCCTTCTTCCCTCACAACGGGGGCACTCTCCGCCATCAAAACCGCGCGGTCAAGGGGCTGCTGAGGCTTGCATAAGCAATGTCCCATTGATCTTCTCAGAAAGCCACACAGATTGGGCGAATTCTGAACCCTCGTGGGACATTACTTATGCAAGCCTCATTAGTCCTTCCTCGGCACGCGCACGTCGGCGTACATCCCCGGACGCAACGCCTGGCCGGCGTCGACGATGTCGATCTTCATCTCGAACACCAACTCCGACCGTTTCTCCGTCGTCTGCACGTTGCGTGGGGTGAACTCGGCTTCGTTGGCCAGCCGGCGCACGCGCCCCTGAAACGCGCGCCCGGGAAACGTATCCACCGTCACCTCCACCCGATCCCCCGGCTTGACCCACCCCAGCCGGTTTTCCGGCAGATAGCAGCGCACCCACGGCTGCTTCTTCAAATACAGCACGGCCACCGGCTCGCCCGGCTTGATCAGGTCGCCCGGCTGCAGTTCCAGCGTCTCGATCATCGCGTCCTCCGGCGCCAGGATGCGCGTTTCCGCCAACCGCGATTCCTGGACCGCGACGTTGGCCCGCGCCTCCTCCACCGCCGCCCGCTGCGCGGCGATCTCCTCGGGGCGCGGGCCCGCTTCCAGCCGCTTCAGGTCCGCCTGGGCTTCGGCCAACTGCGCCTGGGCGATCGCGATCTCCTCGGGGCGCGAGCCCGTCTTATACAACGCCAAGCGTTCCGCGGCGCCGTCCGCCAGCGCCTTGGCGTTCAGATACGCGGCGCGTTTCTGATCCAGGTCCCCCTGTTGGATCGTCCCGCGGTTGAACAGCGTCTGGAACCGCCGGTATTCCGTATCCGCCAAATCGAGCGCGCTGCGGGCCTTGTCCACTTCCGCTTCGGCCTGCTTCACTTCCTCCTCGCGAAACCCCTTTTCCCGCAGCTGCAATTCCTGGGTCCTCGCCTGCACGACCGCCCGGGCGCGCTCCAAGTCCTCTTCGCGCGTGCCGGCCAGCAGGAGATCCAGTTGCGCCTGCGCCTGCCTCTGCGCCGCCTTCGCCTGCGCCAACGTGGCCGACGATTCCCGGTCGTCCAGCGCGACGATCGTCTGGCCGGCGCGCACGTCCTCGCCCTCCTGAAAGTCGACCCTCTCCACCCGCCCGCCGATCTTCGAGCCGATGTGGGCGTCGTCGACCTCGATCCGTCCGCTGACGATCAGCTCGGTCTCTTCGCGATGGCAGCCCGCCAGCGTGGCGAGCAGAAGCGACAGAAGAAAAGCGCGCATCATGGCGCCGTCCGTGTTGGTTTGCAGAAGGACCCTCGGCGTACGATTCTGAACGGCCCCGCCGGCGTTGGAAAGAAAAATCCCCTTCCCGCCGGCCCGCGCAAGAGTTCGCCCCGCGCAAAACCAATATTTTGGTATACTTTGGATGGCCTCTTGCGTTATATGTTCAGATAGGATATGGAACGTTGAATGCTAAGCTGGGAGGTGCGCGCGTTGCCCGCCCGGCCATCAACGCTTCAAGAAAACAACCCCGCCGCGGCCGAGCGCGCCCGCGGACGCCAAGGCCGGGGCGGAGAAGAAAGCGATGTGTCTCGGATGCGAAATCTACGTGTGCTGATCGTGGACGACGATCCGGATTTTTCCAGCAGCCTTTCCATCCTTTTTCGCGCCATGCGATACGACGTGGACACGGCCTTCAGCGGCGAGGAAGCCTTTGGCAAGTACCGGCAGCGCGATTACGACGTGGCGTTCCTGGACTACAAACTGCCGGGCATGAACGGCGTGGAGAGCTTTCGCCGGATTCGCACGTTGCGGCCCGACACCCGCATCGTGATGATGACCGGCTACAGCCTCAAGGAGATGATGGCCCCCGACGTCAAGGACGACGCGTGGGCCATCCTGCGCAAGCCCTTCCAGTTCGAAGACGCGATGAACTTGGTCAGCCGCATCCGGCCCGTCAGCGTGCTCCTGGCCGACGCCGACGCCGAGTTCGCCACGCAACTCAAGGAAGCGCTGGAATGGAACGGCTACCGCGTGGAAGTCGCGCTCACCGCCCGCCAGACGCTCGCACGCGCCAAGAGCAACGGGGTCGACCTGATCGTTCTGGACACCCTCCTGCCGGACGACGGCGCCGTGGAGGTGTGGCGGACGCTCAAACGATCCGGCCTGAAGAAGGATCCCGAAGAGCTTGCCAAGTTCCTGGGCGTTTGCCGCAAGGCGCGTGAGGACGAGCGATTGGAGCACATCCGGATCGAAGGCGGCGGCGGACGGCCGATGGCGACGATATTGGT
>JAPLSS010000187.1 GCA_026398515.1 Candidatus Sumerlaeota bacterium
TGTAGGGCTTGATGCGCTCGGCGTAGCCTTCCACGCCGAGATCCCGGGCCTGTCCCAGGTGCATTTCCACCCCCAAGATCACGCAAGCAATGGGAATCTGCTCCGCCTGAAGGCGGGTGAGAAACTCCTCCAGTTCTTCGACGGTTCCATTGAGAATGTTGGCCACGAAGACCGCCTCGCCGCCAGAGGCCTTCACGAACTGAATGTACTGCTCAAAATGGTCCGGCCCCAACCCGTGCTTCATAAAGCGGCTCTGCGCGCCGTGCCTCGACCGGGCCACTTCCTCGGGGCGGATGTTGAACCCGCCCGTGCCCTTGGGGTGGTGGTAATAGGAGATCGACCCGCCGGGGTACAAAAACGTCTTGAATCTCAGATCGATCAGGGCGGAGACGAACTCGGGATCGTCCACAAGGTTCTGGTCGAACATCTCCACGCAGATGACGCCGTAGACCCGTGGATTCACGCGTGTTGCCTTCTTTGAGGCAACGCAAATGTCCACCGGCCTGACGTCTGAAGCCGTCGCCGCTGCGCTGGACTTCTCGTCACTGGCCGCCGGAGCCGGTTCGCACTGGTCGGCGAGAATCCAAAGCAGCAATCTCAGCCACGCCGCCGAAAGAACGAACCGTCCGAGCGAGCGTCTCCGCGCCCTTCCTCTGTCAGGGGACGAGCGGTGGGTCGGAGGAATAGCCGCACTTCGATCGGTTCCATTGGCAGAGGGGGATAGCATGGGGCGAGTCGTCATCCGCTTGGTTCCTTTCGCTTCACTTGTCCGGCTCGGATGTCTCCGGTTTGCTTTCCGCGCCGCGGGCATTGAGCATCTCGCGGCTGGGGTTCGCGTTCGTTTTGATGAGTATCGATTCGACCGGCTCGCCGTTGTACTTGCGCAATTCGCCCGGGGGCGTTTCGGGAAGAGGCCCCTTGTCCAGCACGCCGGCGCGGATGAAAAAGTCCGCCGCGTATCTGGACGAAACGTAGTTCCACGGGGCGATGTTCACGAAGCCATGGCCCTGCCCCGCCGCTAGGTACAATTCACACATCACGCCGGATTCGCGCGCCTTATTATACAGCAAAACGCCGCCGGGCAGGAGGCGGTCGGCGGTCCCAAAGAACATGATGGTCGGCGGCCAGGATGCCGTCACGTGCCGCGCGGGCAAAAGTTTGTCCGCCATCTCCTTTCCCAGCATCACTTCAATCAGGGACGGCTGCGAGTCGTCCACCGGGCCGACCGCGGGGAAACAGAGCATGAGCCCGTTGGGGATGCAAGAGACGCGGAGATTGTCGGTGTCGCTGTTCGGCGCGCCAGGTATGGCCGTGCAGGCCGCCACATGTCCGCCCGCGGAGCCGCCTCCCGCGATGACGCGGTTGGGGTCGAGCCCCAGTTTGTCGCCGTTCGACCGGATCCACCGCACGGCGCTGCGGGCGTCCTCGACGCACTTGTCGGGCGTGACGCCGTGGCGTGTGCGCACCCGATAGTCCGCCATGCCGGCCACAACGCCACACTTGGCGAAGTATTCCGATTGCTCGTCATACGAGAAAACGTTCCCGCCGCTCCAGCCGCCGCCGTAGAAGAAAACCACCGCCGGCCGCTTGTCGCTCGGGGACCAGTCGGCCGGCATGGCGAAATAGATGCGCAGTTCGCCCTGGGGCGTTTGTTTGTAGACGAATTCCTTGTACCCGCGTTCCCTGCCCTTCGCGGAGAGTTGCTCGAGGTAAGCGGCCATGTCGAAGCTCTCGGCGCCGCGCTTTGCTCCCTTGGCGGATGGAGAAGCCCCTTTCCCCTCGCCAACTGGCCCGGATGAAGCAGGCGCGCTTGTTGGCTTCGAGGCCGAGGGAGCTTTGCCAGAACGCAGGTCGCGGAAGTACGTCCGCGCCTCGTCCATGGTGAGTGTTCCGTCTTTGTCGGCGTCGGCGTCAGGATAGCGTTTGAGCATTTTCTCCAGCTGCTGGGGGCTGACTTCGCGTTCAGCGGCGAACAGCAGTCCGCCGGCGGTCAGCAAACCAGCGCCGAGCAAGACAGCCAAAATCCTGCCTTGGCGCCGAATGGATAGGTCCACAAACACTCGGTCCATGGGTCACGCTCCTTCGTTCGGTTTTGCGACGTATTTTTTCACAAAGGCCAGAAAATGCTCGATCTCCGCCGGGACCATGGCGACTCGCGGCTTGCGGGAACCGGCCTCTTCGCGGTTCTCGAACAGTTCCGGCATGGGGTGGCGCAGATAGTTTTCGAGCGCGCGAACCTGCTCTTCCAGAATGGGGCGGAAATAGCTGAAGCTGATCGGATTCCCTTGTCCCACGAGGCGGGTTATGTTCCTTGAATATACCTTGTCCAGGATGTCATCCGGAAGATTCAATCCGCCCCGGTCTTCGCCTTCCATGGCGTTGCGCCCTTGGGGAAGTTTCAAGTCTCTCCATTTTTCGATCATGCCCGGCCGGAAGATCGACATCACCGGATCCGTGCCGAAGACAACGCGTTCCGCGTGCTGCGAGAAGAGCTTTCTTGCGGCGCTGATTTCGTCCTGTTGGCCCGCGCGGGCGAACACCGTCGCCGTATCGATATACAGGTTTGGATTGTCCTTGAGCCGTGCGGCGAGGAAGTCCGGTTCCCGTCCGCGCCCCATGGCATGCGCGGCGATGAAATTGGTCTTCGGGCGTTTCTTGGCTGCGTCGATCAACTGTGCGATGGTGGCCTCATCTCCGCCTAGATGAACCAGAAGCGGGATGTTGAGTTCGCCGCAAACCGCGTAGATCGGGAGCATCCGCCGGTCGTTGACGTCCAGTCCAAGGTTGAACCAGGAAAATGGATGGCCCCGGGCCGAGTAATACATCTTGATCCCCTGGGCGCCGTTCCTGACGCACTCCTCAATCCGCGCCGCTTCGGATTCGCCGAAATTCGGGTTGTCCGCGTTCTTGATATCGACCGTGGAGAAAAAGATGATCCGGTCCGGTTGGAGATGCTTGGCCAGCGCCATGGCGCCTTCTTCGGTCGTCCAATCCGCCCACGGAATCGGCATGGACAGGGTGACGGCCTTCTCGATGTGGAAGGCGTCCATGACCTTCACGATGTCGTCGAGGAGATCGACCCGCAGGTGGGCGTGCGCATCGATGATGGGCCTGGCGTATCGGAAGCGGGGAGCGCTGGCCGCCGTCTCTGCCCACGCTCCAACCCGATAGGCCGCGAATCCGGCGACGGCGCCCAGGAGCCGCCGCCGCGAGATCCCGCTCTGATTCATGTCCTTCTCCTCTCAGCGCAAGATGAACCAACTCACGGAATATGGACTGATTGTTGGCTCGCCCGCCTGGCTCGGCTGAATCTCTTGCGGCCCGCCAAACAACGTGTCCGACCCGTAGGCTTTCTGCAACACGGGCTTCAACGGAGCGCCGTCCACCGCCACGGTTTCAATTGCGGCCGCTTTCCCGGCCAGATTGAGGACGCACAGCCATTTCTCCTTGTTGTTCTCGAAGTAATAGGCCTTCGCGTCGGGAGAACCGTTTGTAGTCGCTGGAGCGTACTTGGCGCCCCTGATGTTCGTCATAAGTTGAAATGCGTAATAGGCGGGGTTGATCCGGAAGCCGCCGCGCGGGTCGTTCTTGACCTTCAGGCTCAAGGGGTCATGACTGTAAGAGCTTCCGAATTTCATGTACTCCAGCGACTGGTAGAAGCCCGAGTGGCGGTGATTATAGTCCGTCACATAGAGCAGATACCAGCAGGTGTGAAGGAACTGGAGCATCGTGCCCCCATAGGCGGACTTGGCGCCTCCGGGGCTTCCGAGATCGACCATTCCCCACTGGTCAATATCCCAGCGAGGGGAATAGCGGGCAAGGGCCGCGTTGGCGGCGTCCAGCCCCGCCATGAAGCTCTTCAATTCCTTCATGCCGTAATCAAACCGCTGCTCGATGGCTCCTTCGGATTGGACTGCATTGCGACACCACTGATATTGCGTCAGACCGTCGATGTTTTCGATCTTGGAAACCACAGTGTTCCATTGCTGCGAGTATGAGTTCGCCTTGATCGGATCGAGGGGCGCGGCCCAGGCGAAGATTTTCGTCCCGGGATGCTTCGAGCGCAGCATGGCGACGTAGTTCTTGGCGCGGGCGGCGTATTCCTCCGCGGTCATGATGCGGCCGCCTCCGAGCTGAAGCTCCACGCCGAGGATGACCGACAGCGCTTTCAGGCCGTTGCGCTCGATGTCGGCGAGGGCGCCATCGAGCTCGTCCGGCGTCCCGTGCCACACGTTCGCATTGACAATGGCGGCGGCGTTCGTGGCTTTGCACAGGTCGATGAACTTGCTCAGGAAATTCTCCGTGGCTTGCATGCTCGCCTCATGACGCTGGCTGGCGGCCTGGGCATATTCCTCCGGGCGGAAGCAGTATCCGACGCCCTTCGGATCATAATGCCACCAATAGTTGAGACTGCCGCCGGGATACTGGAAATGCGTGACGCCCATGTCCGCCGCCAGCTTGACGAACTCCGGATCGCGCGTATTCCATTCCTCCAGGGAACTGACGGTCATCATGCCAAAGATGAAGTTGTTGACGTCCGACATCGTGGCCGTCGACACCGAGACGCTCACGCTGCCCTCGGCCGCCGGCAAAGCGGCGGCGGACGAGAATTGCACGGCGGAGAATAACAGAATGAGACGAATCGCCGGTTTCATGGAGAACGCCTCTTTTCGGGCGCATGGCGCGTTCAGGGGCCGC
>JAPLSS010000659.1 GCA_026398515.1 Candidatus Sumerlaeota bacterium
GAGTCTTCACGACCTCCTCGCGCACTGGCCGGTCGCCGTAGGCGTAGCGGTCGGGCTTCCTCCCCGCCCGAAACGCCTCGAACGCCCGCATCGCCCGGTCCAGGGCGTTTTGCCGCGCCTCATCCCAGGATTCGAACGACCAGCCCCACGCCTCACAGTTCAGCGTCTTGCCTTTAAGGTCCTGGCCGGATTGCGAGGCCTTGGCCCAATGCTTGGGGAATCTCATCGCGCCGCCTCCGAACGGGAGTTGAGCCGCTATCAACTGACGCCCTTCATGCCTCCGCCCGCCGCCAAACGTCAAGAACCGTTGAATTGGGGGCAGGACGATTCTCGATTCTCGTTGCCTCTTTCCCGAGCGCCGACCGCCCGTCGCCCAAATCGCAAATCCAAAAATCCCAAGTCCAAAAATCCCCCTCGCCTTTCCCCCGCCCGGCGTCGTAGAATTCCTGCGTGGTCGCTTAGAAGGTTGGTTGTCGCTTTTCTCATCTGGATTCGATGCTCGGCAAAGGAGGCGCCCCCGATGTCCGGGAAATCGCAGTCCAAGGGGAAGAACCGTCCCCGGTTTTCCTCGTTTTTCTTCGTCTTCACAGCCGCTGTTTGTTTCTGGTCCATCCTCTCTCCCGCCCCCGCGCACGCCACGACCTGCTATGTCTCGGTCGCGACGGGCGACGACGCAACGGGCGACGGCTCGCCGGACAAGCCATGGAAGACGCTAGCAGCAGCCTTGTACGCGGCTCCGGCGGGAACGGAGACCAGCCCCACGCTTCTGCTTATGGCGGTGGGAACATACCCCGAGGGCGTTTCGATCGAGAAGAGTTGGACGTCAGTGGAAGGCGGCTACGAGCCGACTTCCTGGACACTGGCTCTGGCCCCGGCGGCGACGATTCTGGACGGCGGCGGCGCGTGGCGTCCTGTTACGGTTGGGTCTGGGCTTCGGAAAATACACCTTCAGCGCCTGACGATCGCAAACGGGAAACAGGACTACTATGGCGGCGGCATCGGTTCTCAGTCCGATATCTATCTGGATGATTGCGAAATCCGTGATTGCCACTTGTTGGGCGGAGGCGCCGGGGTGGACCTCCGAAGTGGGATCGGCCACTTCACTAACTGCACCTTCTCCAACAACGCCGACACCGGCTATGGCGGCGCGATCCTTGGGACGTGTATTCTGGATCACTGCACGGTCTCAGGGAACACGGCCGGCCTAGGCGGAGGAGGGATCTATGGAGATTGCACGCTGCAGAACCACTGCCTCGTCAGCGGGAATCACGTCAGCGGGGGTTACTTCCCTGACGAAGGAGGCGGGATCTACGGGCACGTAACAGCGTCCGATTCCCGCATCACCGGCAATTCGGCGGGTTATGGCGGAGGCATTGGCGGCACGTTCACACTGACGAGATGCGAGATCCGCGGAAACTCGGCTAGGTATGGCGGCGGTCTGAGGGGATCGGGCGCCATGACTGACTGCGTGATCCTGTCGAACAAGGCATCGACGACTGGCGGCGGCTTATATGGCAACTTCGCCGTCACCCGCTGCACTATCAGCCAGAACACCGCTGTAGATGGCGGCGGCGCCGCGAACGGCCTTTCGGCAACCGACTCGACCATCATCGGCAACACGGCGACAGGCCGGGGCGGAGGGATTTACGGCAGCTGCGCGCTGACCCGATGCGCCGTCGATGAGAACACCGCCGGCACGGAAGGCGGCGGGGCGGCGGAGGAAGGCGGGACGGGGGTCCTGATCCAGATGACGGACTGCGACGTGATGAACAACGCGGCGGGAACGGCCGGCGGGGGGGTGTTTGGGCGTTGCACCCTGAGCCGAGTGCGGGTGGTGGGCAACCGTTCGGGCACTGGGTACATTGGCGGAGTCCAGAGCAGCATCGCCCAGATCGAGAACTGCCTGATCTGGAACAACCCCGGGGGAGGCATGGCGGCGCAGTCCGGCTGGGTCAAGCACTGTACGATCGCCGACAACCCCCGTGGCAGTTCCCCGTTGGGAATCGGAGTGCTCATCTGCGGCGCCGGCGCGACAGTGGCCAATAATGTGATCGTCAACCACGAGGTCAACATCTTGGAGAGCGTCGCGGGCTCCACCCCCGCGGCCGTGAGGAACAACCTGCTGTCTAGAGCGTCGTCCTGCCAGTATTGGGCCAACGGCAATACGGCGTTGAACACCCAAAGCGAGATCAACAGTTTGGCCTACGCTCAGGGCAATGTGGTCGGGCCGGACCCGCTGTTTCTGGATGATTCGGCCGGCGACCTGCATCTTCAGGCCGGCTCGCCCTGCATCGACGCCGGCAGCCCCGTCGATAGCGTCCCCACGGACTATGACAAGAACGCCCGGCCGGCCGGCGCCGCGCCCGACATCGGGGCGTTCGAGTCGGGGTACCCCCTGCCGCCGCACTGGCCTTCGAATCCGCAACCCCCGGACGATGCCGGGGGCGTCTCCATGGAACCCACTTTCCAATGGTCCCCGTCCCCACGCGCCACGCAATACGATCTCTTCATCTGGCGGCATAGCGATCCGCCTCCCCTGGTTCCCGCCGTCGCCGGGCTGACTCAGACCACCTGCACGCTGTCCTTGAATGCTGGCTGGAGATACTACTGGAAAGTGATGGCGCGGAATTCGGCAGGACAGACGCCGAGCGACATCTGGGCCTTTGCGGTGGAGCCGCTCGGGCCGCCGTCGCTGGAGTCCGTGACGGATGACGGCGGCGCCACGGCGCAGTTGGCGTGGTCCCCCCCGGCTGAGTTGCCGGCGCAGTTCCTCGGGTTTGCCTGGGACATCTACCAGGCCAACTGGGTGCAACGGTTCTGGAACAACACGATGTGGCAGCCGTTCGCGGACAGTGCAACCACAGGCACGATGGACCTGGGCTTCACCGGCGCGTACCACGTTTGGATTTCCAGCCAATATCTCGACGGGTATTGGGTCGCGTGCGTGAATCCATGGACCGGCATTCTCTATAGCGGGACGCCGCACACGCCGGTCGTCATGAGCGTCGAGAAGCGCGGCGGGTTGAACGTGAGACTGCATTGGACGCCGGAGATCTACGGGACCTGGCACAACCAGATCATCGCCTACAAGGTGGGCGAAGGCTTCCCCGCGGTGATCGGGCCGAGCGGGAATCAACAATGGCATTTCATCGACTATGGCGCCTTGGCCTACGACACATCGAAGGCGAGTTTCCTGAACGGCTGGGCGGATTTCACGCTCCCTTCGGCGGGCGACTACTGGCTCCTCATCCGCGGCGTCGGCTGGCTCCCGCCCTATCCCGCGGGCGAATACGGGACGGCGTTCGTAAGCGTGCCGTAGATGAATCGTCCTGCCTCTAATCGTCCTGCCTTTGCTCTGTGTCGATTCTCAGCATGAGAGTAGGCAGGACGATTCGGGGCAGGACGATTTGAGGCGGAACGCGCTATGCCATATCCTCCGGATACGGCCAGGTGAACAACCCGCCGTCCATATAGGCCACGTCCTTGTAGCCCATTCCCTGGAGCGAGCAGGCGGCCTCGTAGCCGCGCAGCGACACCTTGCACAGCGCGACGATCTTCTTGTCCTTGGGCAGGAGCGCCGCGGCCTTCTCGCGCAACTCGCCGAGCGGCAGGTTCGTGACTTGCGGCGCTTCGATGTGGCCGGATTCGAACTCCAGCGGCGTGCGCACGTCGAGCAACACGAAATCCTCGCCGGCGTCGAGGCGGCGTTTCACTTCCTGTGGAGATTCCCAAGGCGTGATTCCGCGAATTTTGTTTTCGGCGACGTTGGCCGCGGCGATCAGCACGTCCATTGCCTGCGCAAACGGCGGGGCGTAGGCCAGATCGAAGTTCGCCAACTGCGTCACGGTGGCCCCGAGCGCGATGGCCGCCGCCGCCACGTCGATGCGCCGGGCGATTTCCCCGCCGCCGGCCGCCTGCAATCCGAGGACGCGCCCGGTCTTGCGCTCGGCGATCACCTTGACGGCGACCAGCGCCGCGCCGGGATAGTAGTGCGCCTTGTCGTGCCCGGGCGCCAGGCCGCAGACCGCGTCGAAGCCCTCGGCGCGCGCCTGCGTTTCGCTCAGACCCGTGCGCCCCGCGTTGAGGCCGAAGACTTTCACCACCATCGTTCCCAGCACGCCGGGGAAGCAACTGGCGCCGCCGGCCAGGTTGTCGCCGATGACGCGCCCGTGCTTGTTGGCCGTGGAGCCGAGGGGAAGGAAGACGGACTGGCCGGTGACCAGGTGGCGGCATTCGACGCAGTCGCCGCCGGCGAAGATGGCGGGATCGCTCGTGCGCATCGCCTCGTCGACCGCAATGCCGCCGTTGGGCCCCAGGGCCAGCCCCGCCGCGCGCGCCAGGTCGGCGTTGGGCTGGAAGCCGGTGGCGAGCAACACCAGGTCGGCGTTGTACGACTTCTTCGCCGTGACGACGCGCGCGCAGCGGCCGTCCGGGTGGCCTTCGATGCGTTCGACCGGCTCGCCCAGCGCGGTTTCGGCCATGTTGTCAAAGAGGGCGTGTTCCACCATGCGCGCGAATTCGAAATCGAGCAGGCCGGGCAGAACCTGATCCATCATCTCAAGGATCTGGACGCTCCATCCGGCGGCGCGGAAGGCCTCGGCGGCCTCCAGGCCGATCAGTCCCGCGCCGACGATCACGACGTTGCCTTTGCGGCTTG
>JAPLSS010000281.1 GCA_026398515.1 Candidatus Sumerlaeota bacterium
CTCACGGGCCGCCATCCCTATCGTTACGGCATCTGGTTCGCCAATGAGGGCCACCTGCGCAAAGAGGAAATCACCCTCGCTGAGGCCCTCAAGACGCAAGGCTACGCCACCGGCCATTTCGGCAAGTGGCACCTTGGCACGCTCGATATCCTGGGCTTCAAAATGAAGGGCCGACCGGCCTCATTGTGCCGGGGAGTGTGGTGGCAGGGGCGTTGCTGGAGGAAGGGCTGCGCGGCGCCGGGGCCTGCCTCTATAACGGCGACGGCGAACGGTTCATGCTCCGCTACGCGCCCGGCGTGGCCGAACGGGCGACCCGCGACGTCGTCAGCCGCTCCTCGTATCTGGAGATGATCGCAGGGCGGGCCTGCCCGGAGGGCGGCGTGCGGATCGATGCTTCGCCCCTCGGCGCGGAGTTTGTTCTGAAAACCTTCCCAGGCATGGCCGAGCGATGCCGGCAGTTCCATTACGACTTGGCCCGTGGCCGGGTCCCGGTCTCGCCCACCGCCCACTTCTTCATGGGCGGGGCGGTCATCGACGCCGATTGCCGCGCCTCTCTGGAGGGCCTCTTCGTAGCCGGCGAGGACTCCGGCGGCATCCATGGCGCCAACCGCCTGGGCGGCAACGGAATCTGCGATTCCTGCGTCTATGGACGGCTGGCCGGCAAGTCTATCGCCCGGTCCCTGTGCAACGGCAAGCGGGCCATTAGGGAGACGAGACGCGGCCAGGTGGAAGAAGCCATCGACCGGCTCACCCGCCCGATCAAACGGCCTGCGGGTGCCGATCCCTTTGAGTTGCGCAAGGCGCTCCAGGAACTGAACTGGAGCAAGGTCGGTGTGGCTCGAAAGGAACCGGATCTGTCGGAAGGCCTGTCCGAAATCGAGGCCATCGACGCGGAGTCCGCGACGATGCGGGTCACGGGCGGAGCCGCCTACAACATGCAGTATGCCGTCGCGCTCGATCTGCGGAGCATGATTGACGTCTCCCGGATGGTCGCTACCTCGGCTCAAATGAGGGAGGAAACGCGAGGCGCGCACTTCCGGCAGGACTTCCCCACGCAGCGCGACGACTATGGATTGTTCAACATCATCCTGCGCCGCGGGGCCGACGGGCGGCCGGAACTGGAGAAGCGTCCGGTCCTCTTCAAGTACAAGCCGCTCGAGGAGTGTCAACGTTACCAGAAAGACTGAAAGGCATGGTGAAGAGCATGTCCACGGAATATCGAAAGCCATTGCAGTGGGGCGAGCAGGATCCCTATCGACGGGAGAACACCGCGATCGGCATGTGGGCCTGGCTGGCGCAGCGGGTCTCCGCGCTCGCGATCGTTGTGTTGCTGGCCCTGCACGTGGTCCTGACCTACAAGCCGTTCCTCCAGTTTCTTCTCTTGCTGATGGTCACGTTTCACGCCGCCCTCGGCCTGCGGGTCATCCTCCTCGATTTCAACTGGGTGGGCGTTAAGTATCAGCGGGCCTTGATCTGGGGGCTGGTCGGCTTGGGGTTGATTGTCATGGCCGCGACATGGTTATCCATCTACTGAAGAGAGACACCCATGGCGTCGTCCTCGGCAAGCGTCAGAAATGTCAGGATCTTCCGGTACGATCCCCAGAAGGGCGGCGAGGGGCATTTTGACCACTACACGCTGGAGATCTCGGACGAAACGACCACCACCATCCTGGACGTGCTGCTGCGCATCCAGCGCGAGCAAGACCCGACCCTGGCCTTCCGCTATGCCTGCCGCGTCAATATGTGCGGATCGTGCGGCATGGTCATCAACGGCAGAGAGAGGCTGGCCTGCAAAACCAACGTCTCCCACGTCCCGCGGGGCCAGGACATCGCCCTCCGGCCGCTCAACCACTTTCCGGTCATCAAGGACCTAGTGGTGGACATGGACCCCTTCTTCCGGAAATACGAAGAGGCCCTGCTTTTCTACGAGCCGAAGGAGGAGTTCGCCGAGCCGGCCTCGATTCGGCCGGACTCGCGAGAGCGGCGGAACATCGGGCTGAACACCGAATGCATCGCCTGCGGCTGCTGCGTGTCGAGCTGCACGATGTGCCGCTACCACGAAGGGTACGCCGGCCCCGCCGCCCTGAACCGGGCCTTCACTCTTCTGGCCGACAGCCGCGACGGCCTGTTCGAGCCGCGCCTGACGCGGGCCATGGCTTCGTGCTACAACTGCCGCACGGAGTTCAACTGCACCGAGGTCTGCCCCAAGGAGATCAGCCCCACGCGAGCGATTAAGCACATTCAATGGCTGGCGGTGACGCATCGTAGAGAGCAACCAAGGCTAGCGGCGGCCACAGGGAGCCAGGAATCCGCCGCCACGCCGGCCTCGCAAGCGGGCAAAACAGATCGCCGGACCTTCTTGCGCCAAGTGTGCGTGGGTGTCTGCGGAGTCGGCTCGGCTCTCGCCTTGGGAGGCGTGGCCTCCATCGCGGCGGTGGGGCCGGCTCTGCGCAAGACGCCACGGCGATGGGTTGCCATCGCCAAGCTGGCCGACCTCCCGAGCGGCCTCGCCACTGTGATGATGAACTACGAGGTCAAGAGCGGCATTTACATGCAATCGGTGTCGACGCCGGTCCTGGTTTCGCGCGCGGGCGGCGAGATCGTCTGTTTCAAGTCGAGCTGCCCGCACCTGGGCTGCCTCGTGCGTTGGGACGGCGCGTCGGAGCGCTTCCGTTGCGCCTGCCACGGCGGGACCTTCGATCGCGACGGCAAGGTCCTCTCCGGCCCGCCGCCGCGGCCGCTGGATCGATATGTCACGAAGGTGGAGTCGGACCAGCTATTCGTGGAGGTGGGCTGAGTCGCCAATCGAGCGTTCTCGTTTTCCGCCAAGACGAGAAGAGCGCGAGCGAGTCGGCCCTCCCGCCGCAAGGCGGAACGCTCGCGAGATTCATGAGAGTGTGAACAATGGCTCCAAAGACCCTCCCCAGCCGCATCGGCTGGGAAGAACACCTGAAGCCCTTCCTCTATAAGGAACTGCCCGCACGGACCGGTTGGACGGCGACGCTGGGCAGCCTCTGCGCGCTCCTGTTCGGGGTCACCGCGGTCACGGGCGTCTTCCTGGCCATGTATTATAACCCGTCTCCGGACAAGGCGTACCAATCAATCGACTACATCATGAACGACGTGCCGATGGGCGCGCTCCTGCGCGGCATCCATCATTGGGGCGCGAGCGCGATGGTCCTCGCGGTGTTCCTGCACCTGTTGACGAACTTCTTCTCGGGCACGCTCAAGGCGCCGCGGGAGCTGACCTGGATCCTCGGAGTCTGCCTGTTCCTGGTCACGCTGGGCTTCGGATTCACGGGCTATCTTCTCCCGTGGGACATGAAGTCCTATTGGGCCACGGTGGTGAGCACAAACATCCCACGGGCCATTCCGGTCTTCGGCGACCTCATCGCCCGGATTGGCCTGGGCGGGGACAGCGTGTCGGGCCTGACCCTGACGCGTTTCTACGCCATTCACATGCTTCTGCTGCCGGCTTTGCTCGTGATGTTGGCCGCCTTTCATATCTATCTCGTGCGCATCCACGGGCTTGCGGAGACGAATGAGAAGGAAGAAGAGGAAAGCGGCGACGGAAGAAACGTCTATCGTTTCTACCCCGAGCATGCCTTTCGCAGCGCCATCGTTTTTGTAGCGGTGTTTCTCGCCATCCTTGTGTTGTCGCTCCATGCGCCAATTCCACGCGAGGAGATTGCCGGGACTCTCAAAGACAACTACCTGCCCCGTCCGGAGTGGTATTATATGTGGCTGTTTCAGCTGCTGACGTACTTCCCGGGCAAATGGGAGGTGGTCGGCAGTCTGGCCATCCCGATTCTCGGCGTGGCCGCTTTGTTTCTCGCGCCCTTCCTCGGCCGAAGCCGCCTGCGCGGGGTCGGCAACCGTCCCCTGGCCATGGCCACCGGCGTCTCCTGCGTCGTCGCCATCGTCTACCTGACGGCGATGGGGTTTGCGGGGGCGCGACCTTACGGGGAGATCATCCCGGTTCCGGCTCGCCCGCTCACGGCGGATGAAGCCCGGGGATTGTTTCTTTACGTCGACCGCGACTGCGCCTACTGCCATCAGATCGACGGCAAAGGCGGCCGCCGAATAGGACCGGATCTGGCCAATGTCATCGCAAAGAAACGAACGAAGGATTATCTGGGGCAGTACATCGCCGACCCCCAGGCCGTGAAGTCGGCCTCCATCATGCCGAAGTACGACCTGCCCAAATCGGACCTTCATTCCCTTGCGGAATTCCTTTTGGCGCTGGATTTCCACGCAGCCCCCATGAACACCCTCAAACGCGACGAAGCCCTCAGGGCCTCGCCGGCTCCCCAGAATTCGCTGAACCGCCAACCGAGAGAGGCCGCGGCGCGATGACGCACAAGGACCGCATCGAGACCGCCTGGGCCTTTCGAGAGGCCGACCGCGTCCCCATCGAGATTTCGATCTCGCCAGAGTGGCGGCAGCATCCGCTCGCCGAACGGTTGATGGAGCTGATCCACGAGCACGCCGACAACTTCGTAAAGGTCCCTGGACCTGAATTCGGTTTCATGGGATTGCCCAATCGCTACACCGAAACCGTGGTGGAGAAGAAGCCGGGCGAATACGAGAAGAGGCTGCGCGTTCGCGAAACGCCCGCCGGGACGTTCACCGCGATCACCTACCATCCCGATGGAGTGACGCGCGACTTCCACTGGGAGAAACGATACGTCTCGTGCCTGGGGGATTTGGAGAAACTCGCCCTGGCGCCCCGGACGCCGGCCCTGTGGGACCGTCAGGCGCACCGCGCCCGAACACGCGAGATCGGGGGAAGCGCAATGCCGTATGTCGGGCTGTTCCATCCTCTTGGATCTCTGACCCGCAATGCCAACATGGAAAAGGTATACACCTGGTTTCATGACGAGCCTGGCCTTGCTCATCGGTATCTGACCGCCGCCAATGCCCAAGTCGTCGCCACGATCGAGGCGATGCAGCCCTTCCCCGAGGAAGGATTGACCTTTCTCTCCTCCGCCCACGAAATGCTGATTCCCCCCTGGATGGGGCATCGGCTTTTCGATGAGTTCGTGTTTTCCTATGACGAGGCAGTCTATCAAACGGTTCACAAGCGCGGGGGACGAATCCGGGCGCATTGCCATGGCAAGTGCATGGGCTTTCTTGAGAAGTTCGCCCAGATGGGCATCGACGCCATCGAGCCGCTGGAGTGCGCGCCCCGAGGCGACGTCGATCTCTCGAAGGCCAAGCGGCTGGTCGGCAAGCGGATGCTGCTGTCGGGCAATGTCGTATCGGAGGACTTCTTCCGGACAACCCCGGACGAGGTTCGTGAGCGGGTTCGCCGGGCGATCCGGGCCGGCGCCCGGGGCGGCGGCTTCACGCTGCGCACCAGCGGAGGGGCTGCGGGCACGGGCACGGACATGCCGGAAGAGGACATGATGCGCGTGATCCGAAACTGCGAGACGTATATCCTCGCGGGGCTGGAGTTTGGGCAATACCCCATCCCGCCGGCGTGAGAAACCCGACCGACGGAGCATGGGCATCCCGAAGCAGGAGGAGGCGCCATACCGATGGCTCCCTTCGACTACGGCATTGTTGAAGAAGCGGCGAAACAGACGTACATCCGCGCCTTGTGCGACTTGCCGCCCGATGTGCGCGCGGCCCTGAAGAAGGCCTATGATCGGGAAACCAAGCCGACCGCGCGGGCGGTGTTCGAGGCGATCTTCAAGACCATTGAGATCGCCGACCGGGACAAGACGCTGATCTGCCAGGACACGGGCCTGCCGATCTACAAGGTCACGATCGGCTCGGCCTTTCCCTGGAATGGCTATGAGATCAAGACGCGCTTGTCCGAGGGCGCCCGGCGGGCCACGCAGGAGTTCCCCTTTCGCGGCAGTTCCACCCATCCCCTGACCCGCGTCAACCCGCAGACCTCGGTCGGCGACGGCCTGCCCGTCATCTACTTCGACTTCGTGAAGGACTCCGATTGTCTGAACATTCTGATGGCGCCGAAAGGCTCCGGCTCGGAGAACATGAGCCAGATGCGGATGTTCTATCCCGCCGATGGCGTGAAGGCGCTGAAGAAGTTCATCCTCGACGCCGTTGTCGAATCCGGCGCCAACCCCTGTCCGCCCGGGGTCATCGGCGTGGGCATCGGCGGCACGGCGGATCTGGTGATGAAACTGGCCAAGGACGCCATCTTGCGGCCCGTCGGCCAGCGCCACCCCGACCCGGCCATCGCCGCGATGGAAGTGGAACTGGAAGAGGCGATCAACGCCACCGGCCGCGGTCCCATGGGGCTGGGCGGCGATGTTTCGGCGCTGGCGGTGCATATCGAAACCGCGTACACCCACATCACCCAGAACCCGGTAGCGATCAACACGCAGTGCTGGCCGGCGCGGCGCTCCCGGGCGATCATCCATCCCAACGGCAGCGTCGAATACGGCTACTAAGCGAGGAGGCCATCCGCCATGCCAGAATACCACCTTCATTCCCCCTTCTCGGAAGAGGATGTCAGGCAACTGCAGGCCGGAGACATCGTCTATTTCGACGGCCTCCTCTTTGGCATCCGGGATCTGACCCAGATCTACATGTTCGACCAGAACCACGAGCCGCCCGTCAGCCTGGCCGGCGCGCCCTGCATTCATACCGCTCCGAGCCTGCGCAAGACCGCTGACGGCAAGTGGCAGAAGATCTGCGTGGGGACAACCACCAGCACGCGCATGAACCGCTTCACGCCGGCGCTGATCGGGCGGTACGGGGTGCGGGCCATCATCGGCAAGGGCGGCTTGTACAAGGACAGCCTCGAAGCGATGAAGACGCATGGCGCTGTCTACCTCGCCATCGTCGGCGGAGCGGCGGCCCTCGAAACGCAGCAGATCGAAGAGGTGGAGGCCGTCCACTGGGAGCATCTGCACCCCGAGGCCCTCTACCAGTTCCGGGTCCGGGACTTCGGTCCGCTGAGCGTGGCCATGGACAGCCACGGCCGCAATCTCTACGCGGAGGTGCGAGACGAGGCCTTGCGGAGGCTTCCGGAGATCTACAGGAAACTCGGCGTGGCATAGGGGGAGAATCGGGCGGCGCGGACCACGCGGGAAGATCTTCTCGGCTAAGGAGCGGCTGACTTCCGTTCCCGAGAGGACGCGCCCTGTTGGACAACCATTCTGAACGTCCAGACGTGCGTAGTCTGGCCGTTCCATAGGCAGAGAAACATGGACGGATCGAATTCCTTTCAGTTCATTAACGTGGAGATCGTAAACAGCCACGTCCATTTCGAGACGCTCTCCCTGATCGGGGAGACGAGGGAATTCCTGCGCTCATTGAGCATGCAAGCGTATGGCTTGGTCAGTTGCGCCCGTCCGGGCAAGGTCAACGAGAATCCGCAGGCCATTTGCTTCAAGGCGAGTTACCCGGAAGAGACATATATCTTTGGGGCGCTCGATTACAGCCATGCGGCCTCTGGCGGCGCGGCCGTCCAGAGAGACTTCGAGACTCAACTGACACGGCTGATGAGGATTGGATTCGATGGCGTCAAATTGATCGAAACCAAGCCCAATATGGCCAAGGCCATGCCGTTCCCCATCGACGACAGGGTCTACGACAGGTTCTTCGGACTCTTGGAGGAACGACGAATACCCATCACCTGGCATGTAGGCGACCCGGAGGAACTATGGCGTCAGGACACAACGCTGGCGGCGGCGCGGGCGCGGGGGTGGGATTACGCCGACGGAACCTTTCCATCCAAGGAAGAGCTCCATCGACGGGCGGAGACGGTCCTCCATCGATTCCCCAATCTGCAAGTCGTTTTCGCCCACTTCTACTACCATTCGAACAATCTCCCGCGGCTGCAACGGCTCTTGGACGAATACCCAGGGGTCCATGTGGACCTGACGCCAGGCACCGGGATGTTTCCCCATTTCACTCGCGCCCCCGGGCAAACACGGGACTTCTTCCTTCAATACCAGGATCGGATCCTGTTCGGCGACGACACGGCCATTCGAAAGCCGACCCTCGACAGGCGGGGAATCGCCGAAAAGGTCCTGTTCATGAGGCGATTCCTGGAAACGGACGGCGAGTTTCCGATGCCCGAGGGAGACGAGTGCTTCTTCCGGCGGGAGGGCCTCTTCCGAGGGATCCGCCTTCCAGATCCGGTGTTGAGGAAGATTTACGCGGAGAACTTTCAACGGCTCGCGGGGCAGAGGCCGCGGCCATTGGATCTGGCGGCGGGAGTGGAGGAATGCCGCCGGATCGGCGATATTCTGGAACGCGGCGGGGAATACTCGGGCGTCCGTAACTTCGCGTACGCGGCGGAGCATTTTCTGCCCTGTCCCGACAAAACGCTCTTATAGGAGACGTGGTCGCGCCATGACGGACGCAGGGCTTCAGTGGCAGATTGCGCTCAGCGCGGTTGCGATGTGCCTCGCGGGTTTCGTGCAAGGCTCATGCGGTTTTGGGCTGGGGCTGGTGGGAGTCGGCCTCGCGGGGCTCGTTGTCCCCGATCCCAGGCTAGCCATGATCTTCCCGGTGATCCCCACCTTTGTGGTCACGGGAGGCCTGTTCGCGCGTTTCTACCGACATGTGGCTTGGAAGCGCATTTGGCCCTTTGCGGCAGCCGCCCTCTGCGGCATCCCTTTGGGCGTCCTGTTTCTCGTCGCCATGCCGAAGTTCGTGCTGAATCTGGGTCTCGGCCTCCTCCTGATCGTCAGCGGAAGCTATCCCTTTACGCCTTGGACAGGCGCCCGGCGGTGGCACCGCTTCCTGGTGGGGACCCCGCTGGGTCTGGTTTCGGGACTCTTCTCCGGAGCGTTCAGTTCCGGGGGGCCGGTCGCGGTCGCGTATGTCGGAAACCAACGCCTCGAACGATACGCTTATGTCGCCACGCTCCAGTCGACCTTTGTTCTGAGCTATGGCTTTCGCCTTGCCGTCTTGGGCGGGGCCGGCTTGTTGACCCGGCAAGTCATGATCTTCGCTCTGCCCGGGATTCCGGCTGCGCTGATTGGCTGCCTGGCGGGCTTGGCTCTTCTGCGGTGGATGCCGCGAAACGCCTTCCAGACCTATGTCAACCTGCTCGAAATCGCCTTGGGACTTTTCTTCCTAACGCGACTGTAAGTGCATCGCGGCGCTCGGGCCACGCCATTCGTTCCAAACGGGCCTATCTCGGGCGGAGTTCCTGCTCGAAGCGCTTCATCGTCGCCAGCTCGCGCGGCAGATGCGTCTCATACGGCTCCCACTTGATCCATTCGCCGCTGAGAAACCCGTCATAGGAAATCGACTGGAGAAGCTCCAGCGCGCGGCGGTGATCAATGTCGCCCTCGCCGATCGGCACGGGCCCCAAACGGCCGATCTTGCCGTCGTGGATGTGAACATGGCCAATCCGCGATCGCAATGCGTCAAAAGCGGCATCCATCGTACACCCGGCCGTGCGGACGGGATGCATGATGTCCCAGTTGGCGGCGATCGCCGCGCCGTCCAAGCGCGCCAACGCCGCCGCCACGGGTTTCGTGTCGCACCAATCGTCGTGGGTCTCCAGACACACGACAACCCCGCGGTCCCTGGCATGCGTCGCGACGGCGCCGAGTCCCTCGACAAGCGTGTCGATGGCCTTTTCGCGGCTCAAGCCCTCGGGGATTTTCCCGCCGAAGACCCGGACGCGCGGGGCGCCGATGTCGGCCGCCAAGTCGACGTAACGTCGGCACTGGTCCACCGTCTGTTGCGTGGCCGCGGGATTGGCAAACTTGCAGGAAGTGGCCACGCAGGACAAGGCGATGCCGGAATCCTCGGCCCTCCGCCGGAACTCCGCCCGCCTCTCGGCGCTGGTCTCCAACTCGACTCCATGCGCATGCCCGCTCTCGGCTCGCGGTTCGATTCCATCGTATCCCAGCCGACGAGCCAGCGAGAGCGTTTCGTCCAAGCTCAACGCCGGCGTGGAAAAACTCATGAACGAGTATTTCATAGCCTTCGCCTTTCTCGCAGTCGAAGTCCCCTGGGGCGACATTCCCATCAAAGTCTGTCCGTCGATGTACTGCGCTGCCTCAAGAACTATTGGCAAGCAGAATCCTCCACGGAGAGAGCCTGGAAGTCGAAGTCTATCAACCGCGCGATTGGCCCGAGGTCGATGGCATCGAATCCCTCCACGCAGCGTCGCCGCTCCCGCGAGAACGACCCTACTGCGATGGAGCGGGCGATACTGTCAAATGTCGTGGATGGGCGGGGGGTCGGGTGGCGCATCCTGTGGATGAGGAAGGTCCACACTCAAACCATCGAAGGATGGCCTGAAAGGATACGCCATGGAGAGGATCAAGGAAGTTGTCAGCGGAAGTCAAACGGAAGCTCTGACGGCGGGATGGGCGGAGCGTTCCACGCTGGATAACGCGTTGCGCGGCGGGGCGAGGCGAATGTTGTTGGCGGCGATCGAGGAGGAGGTCGAGGCGTATGTAGCGCAGCACCGCGCGTGCGTGGATCCCGAGGATTCTCGATTCAGCGCGACATTGTCCTCCAGGTAGGCGTCCTCCAGCTGGTCCGGCGTGACGAACGCCAGTCCAGAGATGTTCTTCCTCTTGGTCATGTTGCCAGTGAACGTATTCTGGCCATATGACGAAGACGCTGCCGACAATCCCCCGCTGGGCGGGCTTGTCCATTCCACATCACGCATAGATGAACCGCAGAATGTTGTATTTATTAAACTTACGCACCGACTGGCGGAGAGGCCGGGATTCGAACCCGGGGTACAGGTTGCCCCGTACAACAGATTAGCAATCTGCCGCCTTCAGCCTCTCGGCCACCTCTCCGGTTCGGCGGGAGCGCCGCGGGCGAATCGGCCACCGGCGGCGCGCTGCGGCTTCTTAGTACGACGGGTGGGCGGTCCGTGTCAAATGCGAATGATGCGCCCGAAAGCAGTTCCCGGGAGAGCCGACGGGCACGTCGGCAGCGAAACGGCGTTCACGGCGTCCTGTGAGTCCAGCGTGTCCAGTGCGCCCACTGAAGCCGACGCGGCCGTCGGCGCTCCCTGGCGCCCTCACGTGCGAACGTGCCCGTCGCCCAGCAGAATGAACTTCGCCGTCGTCAGTTCGCGCAATCCCATCGGGCCGCGGGCGTGCAGTTTGTCGGTCGAGATGCCGACCTCGCAGCCGAGCCCGAAGACCTCGCCGTCGCTCAGGCGGGTCGAGGCGTTGACGAACACGCACCCGGAATCGACCGCCGACAGGAACCGCATCGCCTTGCGGTGGTCGCGGGTGACGATGGAGTCGGTGTGGTGCGAGCCCCAGGCGTTGATCTTGTCGACCGCTTCGTCGAAGGAATCGACCACGCCGACGGCGAGGATCAGGTCGAGATACTCGGCGCGCCAGTCGTTTCCGGTGGCGGACTTGGCTTGCGGAAACGCCTGGCGCACGCGTTCGTCGCCGCGGATCTCGACGCCCTTGTCCGCCAAGGCGCGGCAGATCTCGGGGAGGAAGGTCTCCTTCAACGCGCTGTGGACGAGGAGAGTCTCCATCGCGTTGCACACGCCGGGGCGTTGGACCTTGGCGTTCAGCACGATCTCGCGCGCCATCGCAAGGTCCGCGTCGTCATCCACATAAACAAAACAGTTTCCATCAAGGTGCTTAATCACCGGGATCGACGAGTGCTGCATGATCATCTCGATCAACTGCCGCCCGCCGCGCGGGATGATGAGGTCGATCAGCCCTTCCAGTTTCACCATCTCGATCACCAGCGCGCGGTCGGTCGAGGGGATCAACTGGAGCGCGCCGTCGGGCAATCCGGCCCCGGCGCCGGCTTCGGCCATGAGCGAGGCGATCTTCCGGTTTGAGTGAATGGCCTCGCTTCCGCCGCGCAGGATGACGGCGTTGCCGGATTTGATGCACAGGCCTCCGGCGTCGGCGGTCACGTTGGGCCGCGATTCGTAGATGATCCCGATCACGCCGAACGGCATGCGCATCCGCCCCAGCCGCATGCCGTTGGGGCGGACGACCATGTCGAAGATTTCGCCGACGGGGTCGGGCAGCCGCGCCACCTGCCGCAGCGAATTGGCCATCTGGGCGATAACCTTGTCGGTTAGTTCCAGCCGCCCCAGCATCGCCGTGGAAAGCCCCGCCTGCGCGCCGGCGTCCATATCGCGCTGGTTCTCGCCTTGCAGCGCCGCCTTGTTCTTCTCCAGGCGGTCGGCCATCGCGATAAGCGCGGCGTTCTTGACCGCCGCCGTGGTCTCGGCCAACGCGGCGGCGGCCTTTCGCGCCTTCAGGGCCATCTCGCGAACGATGCCAGTAGTAGATGCGCTCATGTTGGGTTCCCTCTTCGAAGCATAGCGCTCTCATTCATAGGAGCCGCGACCCAAGGCGGAGGAAGCGGTTGCCCGGAGCGCGGGTGTCCTCACCCGCGCCATTCATAGAT
>JAPLSS010000581.1 GCA_026398515.1 Candidatus Sumerlaeota bacterium
CAACTTGCGTCGAGGCCGGCCATCGAGCATTCCGCCTGAAGGCGGGACTCCATACTCCCGATTTCCGTTGGTTTCTGGGCGCCGCGGAGCGCCGTGAGGCGCTGTCCCTATTTTCGCGGCGAAACCTGTGGCGGAGGCCGACGCTGATGGCGGGGCAAGCGCCCGTCGAGGAACGGGAATACCTGCAAGGCATGTTGTCCTTCGAGCGCCGCGCCGTCATCCCGCTCAAGTGGCTCATCCTGTTTGTCAGTTTGTATTTTCTGGTCTTCGTGCGCTCGCCGTATTGGCCGTACTGGAACCTGCCCGACATCGAGCCGTTCCTTTTGTTTCTTCTCTATTTTCTGTTCAACGTGGCGCAGTCGTACTTCTTCTATTTGCGGCGCGTGGAGACCCGGCAGATCCGCGCCTTTGTTCTCACTTCGTTTGTCGTGGATCTGCTGTTCGTGACCGGGTTGGTTTATTTCGACGGCCATTACGCCTTTGGCCACGAGATCCATGGCGATCTGTACGTCTTCTATTTCCTGGTGGTCCTGCGCGGCGCGGCCATCATTCGATCGGCCCGCGGCAAGCTGCTGATGAACGTCGTGCTCTCCTGCCTGTTCATTCTCGCCCTGTGGCAGACGTTTGGCCGGCCGGATTCCGACTTCCTCGCCCAGCGCCAGTTCGCGGTGAAGCTAGCGTTGATCTGGATGGTCATGCTCGTCAGTTGGTTCATCGTCGGCATCATCAACACGCAGGCCGAGCAGCTGCTGCAGGCGCGCGAACGGCTGCTGCGCGCCGAGAACCTTGCGACCATCGGCGAACTGGCCGCCGGGGTCGCCCACGAGATCAACAACCCCATCGGCATCATCAGCGCCAACTGCGAGTTCCTGCTGCGTTCGCTGCCGCCCGACGACAACCTGCGCGAGGAGATCGACGCGGTCTACAAGGAAGGCCGCCGCGTGCAGGGCATCGTCGCGCAGTTGCTCGACTTCTCCAAACCCTACGCGGAGCAAGTCGTGGAATGCGATCTGCGGGCGCTGAACGAGGAGATCCTGGCGTTTCTCTTCCGCGACAAGCGGTCGACGGACATCAAGGCGGTCGCCGGGTACGACGAGCCACTGCCGCTCGTTCTGGCCGATCCCAACAAGATCAAGCAGGCGTTGCTCAACGTCTATCTGAACGCGCGGCAGGCGGAGGGAGAGAAGGGGTTGATCGAGGCGCGCTTTTCGGCGACGGACAACGGCAAGCGCCTCGCCATCGCCATCGCCGACGACGGCCCCGGCATCACCGAGGAAGCCTTGCGCCGAGCGTTTGAGCCGTTCTACACGAGCCGCGCCAGCGGCACGGGGCTGGGTCTGACCGTCACCCAGCGCGTGGTGGAGGCGCTGGGCGGGGAGATCCGGCTGGAGCGCAGAGAGCCGCGGGGGACGTTGGTGCGCATCGTCCTTCCCGCCGCCGGCCGCGCGGAGACGCCCTGAGCGGCGCGATCCTTCCAGCCGGTGATGCGACGAAGCCAGTCTGGCCGGCATTTCTCGCCGTCTTCTGTCAACGTGGGGAGAAATCCGGGTTAGTTTTTGTCTGCCATGGCCGAGGCCGCCGCGCGCAGGCGGCGCAGCTCCTCCGTCGCCGCGTCGAGTTCCTTCGCCTTCTCGCGGAACGCCTTCTGCGACTGTTCGACTTTCGTCGCCAGCAAGTCGCGTTCGGCCTCGATCCGCCGGAAGCGTTCCAACAGTTCGACCTTTCCTGCGCCGGGGGCCCGGTTGCGGGCCTCTTCCGTCTCTTCGCGCGCTTCTTCGAGTTCGAAGATCAGCCGCTGGTTCTGCTCGCGCAACAGTTGGAGCACCTGGCGGTCGTGGGCGATCTGCTTCTCCGTGGCCTCGGAGCGCGTCGGTTGGCTTTGCAGGTCCTGCACCTTGACCCGCAGCGTCTCCATTTGCTTTTCGATATCGGCCTTGGCGTCCAGCAGGCGCTGGATTTCCCCGTGCAGTTCTTCGTTCTCCACCGACATCTTCCTTAGCTCTGCTTTCAACATCGGAGTGAGATTGGCTTGCGCTTCCAACTCGGCGATGCGCCGCGCCATCGTCTCCTGCCGAATGCGCAGTTTCTCCGACAGCGAGATCAACCGCTGGTTGACCAGTTCGAGGTTGCCCAGTTCGACGTTCATCGCCTTTACGCCGCGTTGCAGCGATTCGTCGACGCGCTTGGCTTCCTCCATGCGCGCGCCCCAGTCGCCTTCCATCTCGCGCAGCGCCTGCCCGCCGGCTTCCTCGGAGATGTCCGCGTATTCCTGCTCAATGGATTGAATCCGGTTCTCCAATTCCTGGGCGCGCGCTTGCGCGTCGACCAGTCGTTGGCGCCGCTCGGCGTCCTCGACTTCCAAGTGGCGCAGACGTTGCTCGACTTGCACGTTCAGCGCCATGGTCGTTTCCGCCAGCAGGCTCCAATTCTCTTCCGGTCCCGATTTGGCCTGCGCGAAGGCGTCCCAACTGATATGAGAGGCGTCGGAAAACCGGAGCGCCTCGTTGTACTGCGTGCGGCATTGCGCCAGACGCTGTTCGATCTGATGCAGGCTTTCCGCCAGCAGGCTGTCGGCGACGGCGCCGGCGCGGGCGGCGGTCTCCCGCAGCGCCGCGAAGGCCTTGTCCTGCCGGTTCAGCGACGCGCAAATGCCCTGCAGCAACTCCGAATAGAGTTCCACAAACCGGTCTTCGACCGTGCGGCTCGCCCGTCGCGTGAGGCGAATGGCCCAGATGGCGGCGAGCAGCGCGCACACCGCCAGGGCCAGCAACTCCGCGAGGATCAGATTGCCATTCCCTTGCATGTCTCTTGTCTCCGCTTCCGGGCATGGGTTGGGCGCCCAGGGGCTCAGCCTCTCCTCCGTGCCCTCGGGGTTCCCCGCGGAAGAGTATGTCGCACTTCCAGCAGAACGCCCACCGCGAATGCACGCGGAACGCCCTCCACGCTCCACGCGCTTCTCTTACCGGGAGCCCTTCTCCTTCTTAACGGCGGCGAGGGCCGATGCCTCAAGCTCCTTTGCCGTCAGATCCAGGCCCTCCGGCGTTTCGGCCGGAGCGGCGCTCTGGTCTGCGCCCTCGGCCTGCTCATCTTTAGCGACGGGGTCGGGCTTTCCCCGCGGTTCGCCTGCGCCTTGCGGGCCGGGCCCTTCCGCGCCTTCGTCTTCCAGAGGAGAAGAGGGCGCCGAGGCGGCCGGGGCGTCCGTCTCGTTCGGCAATGCCGCGGCCAACGGGTCCGACGCCTCGCCGGAGGCGGCTTTCAGGCGCCCTAGGGCCTGACGAGCCGCCACGGCCAGGCGCCGTTCCAGCGACGTCCTCCACCACGCGACCGACCAAAGGAACCGCCACAAAGCGACCCCTCCAACGCACAGCAGCAGGTTCGCCATCACGAAGCCGACGAGAAACCCGTGGTCGGTCAGAGCCTCCCTCATCCTACTTCGCGGGTTCCCTTGAGGGCCGGCGTCGGGGGATTCGGATGCCGTCGACGTCGCGGCTCCCTCCGGCGTCGCGGAGGCGACGACGGCCTCCCCGGCGGAATACTCCAGAGCGGGCAGGCATTCTTCCACGGGCTTCCCGTCCGTCGCTTCCCCCTCTACGCGCACCGAAATCGTATACCTGCCGGGTTCAGTAGTAGCCGCGAATGCGTTGGCGTACAATGTGCTCGCCGCCGGCGGAATCGACAGTTCGACCGCTTCGCCGCGCGGGTTGACTACGGTGGCCGCCAGATCCAGGCGCCGGAACCGCTCGGGGGCGTCGATCCGGGCGTTGACGATGATCGGCTGGCCGGGCGCGCCTTCGCGCTCTTCCAGTGTGGCCGTCGCCGCCGGGCGCTCCACCACGACGTTCCGCCAGGCCGTACGTTTCAGCGACTGGCCTACAGCCCGAACCACTAGGGTTGTGACGCCGAGGGTCTCTGGAGCCTGTAGTTGGCTCTCAAACACCCCTTCCTCCACCCTCTTGAGTTCCGCCAGCGGCGCGTTGTCCGAATCGAGAAACCGGGCGGAAACGACCATCGATGATAGGAGGGGCTCGTCCACCGCGGCGCCCGTGAGCGTCTGAAGGCGCGCCCGCGCCATTAGCGGCTCGCCGGGCCCGACGCGCCGCTGCGCTTCCACGGTCAGCGCCAGATCTGTATCCACGAACACGCGGTCATGCGACCCCGCCGGCGGCGAGATCGCCCACACGCCCGGCGTTGGGTCGCGAACCGTCACCACGTCGTAGTCGAGCGACGAGAACCATTGAACGCCCGGGCTTTGCGAGGCGGAGGCGGCGGAAAGGCAATTGCCCACGGGCGGCTGCAGGAGCAGCGGCTGCGCGAAGGGCGGACGGGTCATGACGAACGTTGCCTCGCGCACCCACGAATCCACAGTCACGGAGCGGTTTCGGAGGAGGAGCCTTTGCGCCGGAGTCAGAATCTCGACAATCGGAAGCAGGAACTCGTGCAGACGCTTCGGCGTATCGCACACAAAGGCTAAGCCGCCGGTGGCTTCCGCCGCTTCGCACAGGACAGTTTGATCGGCTCCCTCGGGCAACGTCACGACGTTCAGTCGAACCCGCGCCGCCTGGCAGCGCGGCACGAGCACAGCGCGCAATCGGCGCCGGTTGTCCTCCTTCGCTTGCGTGTCCCCGTCTGCTTCTAAACTTCCGCGGGTCAGAACCACGATGTCTCGCTGTACCTGCGCTCCGCCCGAAAACGACTTCAGGGCCAGCTCCATGCCCGTGGACAAATCGATCCCGGGGCCGCTTTGCGCGGACCCCAGGGCCGAGGCGAGGGCTTGGCGGGCCGGGTCGTTGTCGATCGCCTGCAATGGAAAGACGGTCGCCGGCTCGTCGGCAAACCGCACTACGGCCACTCGTGCGCCGGGGGGAAGCAGCTGGACGAACATCTGGACGGCGCGCGCCCCGGAACTCTTGGGGTCGGCCTGGCGCCAAGCCTCGGAGCCGTCGAGGAGCAGCACGACTTCGTGGCGCGCATCCAACAGCCCTTGGCCGGGGACGCCTTGGAGAAGACCCCCCGCCAGCATGAAAGCCCAAATGGCTGTGGCTACACGCAACACGACATGTCCTCTCGACCCGGAGATGCCGCCCCGGGTTTCCGGCCCTATCTTCATTCTTCGGCGGCGCGCGGAGGTTTCTGAAGGCGAAGACGCGCTCCGTCTACGGCGTTCCCACCGGGATTCCGTCTGTCGCGCTCAGTCCTATGCGGTCGCGCTCATTCGGCCATTTGACTCGCCGCCGGCTCCGGGCGCGCGGGCAGGACGCGATAGAGGAGGATCCGGCTTTCGCCCACCGCCATCGGGGCGCCCTGGGACACATACAAGCCCGATTTCTCCAATACGCGCACTAGGGGAGTGTGGCCTTCATGGAACAGCAGGACGGCCAGCCGCTCCCGGCCCGCGCAGGCGCGCCCCACTTGCTTGAGAAGCGCTTCCGACGACCCCTCGCGTCGGGAAATCTCCCCGGGCGCGACCTCGGGATGCCCATAATACGCGAATGCTTCGGCCGCCGCTCCGCGGTCGCAAACCACCACCGCCGTCTTGGAATCCGCCAAGCCGGCGATCGTCGAGACGGCCCAACGCAGCCCGCTTCCTTCTCCAAAAATGAAGCCCATCGCATACCACGCGCACAGGGCCAACGCCGCGGCCAGGAACGCGCGGCGCCAGACCGGGCGCCGGATCTCGCGCCAGGCGGCGACGATCGCCAGCGGCGCGGCGGCCATCGTCGGCGCGTAATAGCGCACCGATCCGAGCGCTTCTTCCGCGCGCATCGCCGTCAGAAACACGCCCACCGCCGGCAAGACGAACCACCACGGCAGCAGCGTCAGGGCCAGCGACTCGGCAGGCGCCGGCGAGTCCGAATCCAGGCGCCGCCCGGCTCTCCTGGCGCCGACGACAAGAAGTCCCAGCGCCCCCAGCATCAACGGCCATCCCAGGACGCGCGAGAACTTCTGGGGAAATGGATCGGTCTCATAATCGCCCCACAGACAGCAATACACCTGCCGCAGCCACGAGCCGACGGACGGCCATCGCCACGCGTCCTGGCCCACGTAATGCTGAGACTTCACCCAGAAGAGAAACAGCGGCGCGATCAGCGCCCAAGGGGCCGCCAGCAGCGCCCACACGCGCCAGGCCTTCGGCGCGATGCGGCGCCGGACCATCGCCGCGTGCACGGCCTGAACCGCCAGCGCCGCCCCAAACAACAGGTGCGTGGACAGCCCCGCCACGCTGACGGCGAGATGCGCCGCCCACACGCGCTTTCGCGCTCCGCGCAGAATGCGCAGGTAGAGAAACATCGACAGGAGAGTCAGGCACTGCACCATGGCATACATGCGCGCTTGCGAGGCGCCGTCCAGCAGGCCTTCGTTCCATCCCGCCAGCCACGCCGCGGCCACCCCCGCTCCCGCGCCCCAGGCCCACGCGGCGATCCCCCAGGCCAGGGCGATCGAGCCGGCGGCGCTCAGCGCCGAAATCGCCCGCAGCGAGAGCTCGCTCATGCCGAACGCCTCGGTCCACGCCTTGAGCGCCAGGAAATAGGCGGGCATGTGGTTGTGCTGCATGCGCTCGATCGACACCTCTTTCCATGGCAGGGCGATGGTGGACAAGGTGATGAAATCGTTATTCCACAGCGGCTTGCGGGCGGCCACGACCAGCAAGACGGCCTCCAGCGCGAACCCGATGATCAGCGCCCATCGAAGGAGCGCGGGCGCCCCGAAGGACCCAAAGGGGGGGATGGACATAATGGACTTGATGGACCCAATGGACTCAATGGACTCCGAGGACGGGGAGGAGGCGGTAGGCGTGTTATTGTTGTGGTTCATTCGGCATTCGGCATTCGGCAATCGGCAATCGACAATCGGCAATCGGCATTCCGCACTCATCGCTCATCGCTCTTCATTCGGCAATCGGCAATCGACATTCGGCAATCAGACTTCCTCAAACTCCGGCACGCCCTCCACCAGCCGGCTGGCCTCGCCCGGCGGACGCGTCTTCCACCGCCGGTGCTGCCAGACCCACTGCTCCGGATGGGCGCGAATCGCTTCCTCGAACGCCGCGTTGATCTCCGTCAACACTCTCTGCTCGCACGCCTCGCGCGATTCGCCCTCGATCGGCTCCAGCACCCGCTCCACGCGCAACGCGAACCGCCGGCCCAGCCAATCCCCGCGCGACAGCGTCGCGACCACGATCGGCGCCTTGACCTTCCAGTGCAGGAACGACGCCGAACGCCAGGTCGCCGCCGGAACGCCGAAGAACGGCACAAACGCGTCACTGGGCCCGCCGTTCTGGTCATACAGAAAGCAGACCCATTCCCCCGCCTCCAGGCAGCGGCGCACCTCGCGCATCGAGTCGTATTTCCCCAGAATCCGGTTGCCCGAAATCGTCCGCAGCCGCTCCAGCTCCGCGTCCAACAGCGGATTGCCGATGGGCCGAGCCAGCGCCGTGACCGGATAGCCGCTCAACGCCGCGACATGGGCCAGCAGCTCCCACGACCCGATATGCCCCGTGATCACCAACACGCCGCGCCTGCTGGCCTTGAGCGGCTCGCCTTTCCGCGCGTCGGCCATGTCGATATGGCGCGCGACATATCGCCGGTCGACCTTCGGCAGGCGCATGAGTTCCATGAAACACAGCGCTTCGTGCCGATAGCAGAGGCGCGACAGCCTGCGCCGGTCGCGCTCGGACAGCGCGTCGCCGAACGCCAGGCGCATCTGGCGCATCATCAGCCTTCGGTGGCGCGCGTCCACCGCGGCCGCCGCGGCGCCGAGGGCCGAAGCCAGCGCGGCGCACGCCCATTGCGGCAGCGCGCGCACAACGGCCCCCGCGGCCCGCGCCAGCGCGGCCTGCGTCCAATCCACCCATGGTCTGCGGTTGCGCTTGGCCAATTCCCGGACTTCGCTCCCTGGTGGCACAGACAGTCTTGTCTGTGCCTGGCGTTTAGACGTTTCGCCGGCCGGAAAAGAAGGCTTTTCATTAGCCCCGCGATTCATCGCGGGGTCTAGAGGCGCGCTCCATCCCCTCCCGAACCGTTTCAACGGTTTCCTCTTCCGCCGAATGCCCCCCAGCCCAGGGAAACCGTTGAAACGGTTCCCCATTGGGGACGCTGTGCCCCGAGGACCCCTCGATGAATCGAGGGGTTAATGAAAAGGGGCTCTCTCGCCTTCCACTCGCCGCCTTTCCCCCACTGCAACTGCATGAGGCGAGAGGAAGCACAAATCCGAGACGTCCAACCTCCAGGCACTCACAGTCGTTTCTCTGCATCCATTCAAGAACCGCTCTCTGCACAGACAAGACTGTCTGTGCCACGAGGGACTCGGGTTTTCTGCCTGGGCACGAAACTAACTTCAAACGTGACCCATGTCATAGAGAAATACGCGGTTCCGCGATAAAGTTTGACCCACGCGACGGATGGACGATACGATTTTGTCTGTTCGTCAAACCTTTTTGCGGAGGAATCCATGTCCAATCCCGAACCCCACGCTCCCGGCGCGGCCGAGACGCTGGAATCGCGCGTCGTGGCCATTGTCGACCAGGTGCGCCCGTATCTGCAGCGCGACGGGGGCGACGTCGAATTTGTCGGCATGGAAGGCAAGGTGGTCAAACTGCGCCTTCAAGGCCATTGCGCCGGCTGCCCTCACGCGATGATGACGCTGAAGAGCGGCATCGAGAACTTCATCCGCGAGCGCGAGCCGGAGGTCGAAAGCGTCGAGGCGATGGGGTTGACCATCTGACGGGCGACGCACACCGCGCGTATCCGCGCGACGCCGGCGGCTCGTCCGCCGGCGTTTTCTGTGTTGGGCGGTTTCTGGGGGCGCGGATGGCCTCGTCCGCAATCTATTCTCATTCTCATGCGCTACGAAGCGGACGAGGACGTCCGTGCCCCCAGAAACCGCACAACCATCAAACGTTGAGCCGCTTCTGGATTCCCTCTTGAACTGCGCGAACAACGCGCCTATACAACCAACACCACAACTCGCACTCCGCTCTCTGATTCAACGCCGAGGTGAACCCATGGCTTTCGACATCCAGATGATTCAGCGCGTCTACGAACGCATCCCCAAACGCGTCGAAGCGGCGCGCAAAGCGGTCGGCTGCCCCCTGACCCTGGGGGAAAAGGTCCTGTATTCCCATCTGTTCGGCGGCGCTGGCGCCGCCTGCGGGTCCGAGGGCGCGCCGACGAAGGCCTATGTCCGCGGCTCCTCGTACGTCGACTTCGCGCCCGACCGCGTGGCCATGCAGGACGCCACCGCCCAGATGGCCCTCCTGCAGTTCATGCAGGCCGGCAAAGCGCGCACGGCCGTCCCCTCGACCGTCCACTGCGACCACCTGATCATGTCGAAGAAGGCGGCCGCGCCCGACCTGGCCGAGGCGCTCAAGGAGAACGACGAGGTCTATGGTTTCCTGGCCTCGGTCTCGAACAAATACGGCATCGACTTCTGGAAGCCCGGCGCCGGCATCATCCACCAGGTGATCTTAGAGAACTACGCCTTCCCCGGCGGCATGATGATCGGCGCCGACTCGCACACGCCCAACGCCGGCGGCCTGGGCATGGTCGCCATCGGCGTGGGCGGCGCCGACGCGGTCGATGTCATGGCCGGCCTACCGTGGGAACTGAAATTCCCCAAACTGATCGGCGTTCACCTGACCGGCCGGCTCAACGGCTGGACGGCGGCCAAGGACGTCATCCTCAAGGTCGCCGGCATCCTGACCGTAAAGGGCGGCACCGGCTGCATCGTCGAATACTTCGGCGACGGGGCCGAGAGCATCTCCTGCACCGGCAAGGGGACGATCTGCAACATGGGCGCGGAGATCGGCGCCACCTGTTCGATCTTCGCGTACGACGGGAAAATGGCCGTCTACCTGCGCGCGACCCACCGCTCCGACGTGGCCCAGGCCGCCGACGCCGTGCGCGACCACCTGCGCGCCGATCCCGAGGTCTACGCCAATCCCAAGGCCTATTACGACCAGGTGATCGAGATCAACCTGTCGGAGTTGGAGCCGCACATCAACGGCCCGTTCACTCCGGACAAGGCCTGGCCGCTGTCGCGATTCGCCCAGGCGGTGCGCGAGAACGACTACCCGCGCCATCTGTCCGCCGCCCTGGTCGGCTCGTGCACCAACTCCTCGTATGAAGACATCGACCGCGCGGCTTCGCTGATCCGGCAAGCGGTGGCGAAGAAACTGCGCGTCAAGTCGCCGCTGCTGGTCACGCCCGGCTCCGAAATGGTGCGCTACACAATCGAGCGCGACGGCCTCTTGTCCTGCTTCGAGAAGGCGGGCGCGGTCGTGCTGGCCAACGCCTGCGGCCCGTGCATCGGCCAGTGGTCGCGTCCCGGGGCGGAGAAGGGCGAGAAGAACTCGATTATCACCTCGTTCAACCGCAACTTCGCCGGCCGCAACGACGGCAACCCGAACACGCACGCCTTCGTCGCCTCGCCGGAAATCGTGACCGCCATGGCGCTGGCCGGCGACCTGACGTTCAACCCGATGGTCGACACGCTGATCAACGCCGACGGCAAGCCGGTCGCGCTGGAGCCGCCGGTCGGCGACGAGCTGCCGGCGAAAGGCTTCGGCGTCGAAGACCCCGGCTACGTCGAGCCGGCGAAGGACGGCGGCAAGGTCCGGGTCGTCGTCCTCCCCGCCAGCGACCGCCTGCAATTGCTGGGCGATTTCCCCGCCTGGGAGGGGACGGACCTCAAGGGCTTGAAGCTGCTTCTGAAGGCCAAGGGCAAGTGCACGACCGACCACATCTCCATGGCCGGCCCGTGGCTGCGCTATCGCGGCCACCTCGACAACATCTCGAACAACTGCTTCATCGGCGCGATCAACGCCTTCAACGACAAGGCCAACCTGGTGAAGAACGAACTGACCGGCGAATACGGCCCCGTGCCCGCCACGCAGCGCGCCTACAAGGCCGCCGGCATCGGCTCGGTTGTCGTCGGCGATGAGAACTACGGCGAAGGCTCGTCGCGCGAGCACGCCGCCATGGAGCCGCGGCATCTCGGCGTGCGGGCCATCGTCACGCGCTCCTTCGCCCGCATTCATGAAACGAACCTGAAGAAGCAGGGCATGCTCGCGCTCACCTTCGCCAACCCGGCGGATTACGAGCGCGTTCGGGAGGGCGACACGATCGACATCCTCGGCCTGACGGCCTTCGCGCCCGGCCGGCCGCTGACGATGGCCGTCCATCACAAGGACGGCTCATCCGAGGAGATCGCCCTGAACCATTCCTACAACGAGCAACAGATCGAGTGGTTCAAAGCCGGCGGCGCGCTCAACCTGATCAAGGCGCAGCAGAAGAAGTGAAAAGGACGAAAAGGACCCAAGGGACGAAGAGGATCTGAAGGACGAAAAGGACACAGTTGGTCGTCCACGTCGTCCACTCTGTCCATTCCGTCCATCTCGTCCACTCTCCTCCGCTCCACCCCAGAAAGAGGCTCTTCCCATGGGAAAAAACATCTACCAAAAAATCTGGGACGCGCACGTCGTTTATGAAGAAGAAGACAAGGACGCCATCCTGTACATCGACCGCCACCTGGTCCACGAAGTGACCTCGGCGCAGGCGTTCGAAGGCCTGCGGATGGCCGGGCGCAAGGCGCGCCGCCCCCGATTCACCTTCGCCACCATGGACCACAACATCCCGACGACGAACCGCTTGAAGCCGATCGCCGACCCGATGTCGGCCCGGTCGATCGAGACGCTGGTCGCCAACTGCCGCGAATTCGGGATTCAGCTCTTCGACATGCACGACCCGCGCAACGGCATCGTCCACGTGATCGGCCCGGAGCTGGGCATCACTCAGCCGGGCATGACCATCGTCTGCGGCGACTCGCACACGGCCACCCACGGCGCGTTCGGGGCGCTGGCGTTCGGCGTCGGCACGAGCGAGGTCGAGCACGTGCTGGCCACTCAGACGCTTCCGCAGAGGAAGTCGAAGACGATGGAAATCCGCGTGCGCGGCCGGTTGCCCGAAGGCGTGACCGCGAAGGACCTGATCCTGGCGATCATCGGCACGATCGGCACGGCCGGCGGCACGGGCTACGTGATCGAATACACGGGCGAGGCTATCCGCGCGCTGACGATGGAAGGCCGCATGACGGTCTGCAACATGACCATCGAGGCGGGGGCGCGCGCGGGTCTGATCTCGCCCGACGGAACGACCTTCGAATATCTCAAGGGCCGCGACTACCTCCCCAAGGACCGCCCGTACGAGCAGCTCGTCGCCGAATGGAAGAAGTGCGTCTCCGATCCCGATTGCACGTATGACGCAGTGGTCGAATTGAACGCCGCGGACGTCGAGCCGCAGGTCACCTGGGGCACCTCGCCCGGCATGGTCGTCAGCGTCAACGGCAAAACGCCCGTGTTATCTCAAATCGCCGACGCCAATCGGCGCCTGGCCGCCGAGAAAGCGCTGCAATACATGGACCTCGGCGAAGGCGTCCCGGTTCAGGACATCCGCATCAACAAGGCCTACATCGGCTCGTGCACCAATGGCCGCATCGAAGACCTGCGCGCCGCCGCC
>JAPLSS010000277.1 GCA_026398515.1 Candidatus Sumerlaeota bacterium
GACGCGGACGATGGCCTGGAGCGGGCCGATTCGCGTGGCCAGCATTCTCTTCACCCTCGTGGCGCTGGCCCAGCTGGGCGTGGCGGGCGCGACGCTGGGCGCCGTGGCGCTGTTCGTCGGCTTTGTCGCCGAAGCCGGAACGATTGGGTTTTTTCTCAGGAAAATCCGAGGCCTGTCCATTTCTGGCACACCTTCAGGTGGCCGATAAGTAAGGGGCAGCGGATCTCGATTGAGAGTGAGCGCGGTGGCGTTATTGACACGGGTGCCCCTCTTCACCCTTGCACTTCGGCAAGACCTGACCTATATTTAGGACGCCAACCTGGAGGTGGCCATGAACGACGCGCAGATTCGGGAGCGTTTCCATCGCACCAGATTGCGCAGACAGCATGCTGATGCGGATACGCTCATTGTGGACGAGCTCGGCCTGAGGCATGGCAGATGCAGGGCCGACATTGCCGTCATCAACGGTCACCTGATTGGCTACGAGATCAAGAGCGACGAGGACTCGCTTTGCAGGCTAGGCGACCAAGTTGAGGCCTACAGCGAGGTGTTCGACCGCGCATTCGCGGTAGTTGCAGCCAGGCACGCCGACGCCGTATATCCTCTTCTCCCTGATTGGTGGGGTATCATCTTGTCCCGCCGAGGACCAAGAGGCGGGATATCCTTTGAGACCGCTCGTGCGCCTTGCGGGAATAGAGCGGTAAAGCCGCTTTCCGTTGCTCAGCTGTTGTGGAGAAATGAGGTGACTGGCATTCTCGTGCAACTAGGTGTGCCGCACAGAGTCTTGCGGCAACGGCGCGAAGTTCTCTATCAACTTCTCCTAGATTTCCTCACTCCGGCCGATCTCCACTACCGCGTTATCACCTCCCTAAGGAACCGAAAAAACTGGAGATGTCCTTTACCACCTTCTCCAGGTGATGGTTCGTCCCAACTTTTCTCCACGTAGATAGATTTCCTGTTTTCGCAGTGCCCTCCGCACAGCTGGCGATATACTCATCGCCGTAGGAGAACGTACGACCCAGGTAATGCGGCGAATCTACTACACTGGCGCAGAGTTCCCTATACTGTAAAAACCCGTTGTCTCGAACGTTCGGACCTTTCACGATAAACCACGAATCGTCCGCCGTATACCTGATGGTCGCGGAGGGCTTGACTCTCCGCATGTCCAGCTGAAGAACGTCTGGGTGGTTTACCGCATAGTCGCCGAAGGTCGGAGGCCGAATGTCGTCTTCCAACAATCTCTTGACGACTCGCTTGTAGAGCAGCCATTCCCATCTCGGGATTGTGACCTGGCTTTGCTTTACTTCGCCCATCGAGGACGGAAAGGAGGTTCCGATGAGCGCAAACGTGCGCCACTGCGACAAATATGGCAGTCTTGGGATCATAGCCAGAATCAGTTTCGCAAACCCTTCGACCGGTTCGAAATTCGGGGCGCCCAGGTCGAGAACCAGGTCGCATTTGGTCACGCCAACTCCGACTGCTTGCAGAACGGCATCGATAAAACCCTTAAGACCTGATCCTGCTGCCGCTTCAATCCCAATTCGCAGACAGACACCACGTCGGTCCTTAGATGCAGACTCTCGAACTGCCCGCTGATAATCGCTGTCGCGTTTGAGGCCGGTCACAGGCGTGGCTGGACATCCTTGATCTCTTAAACCATCAGAAATGAACCTCATGGGATGGCGACCATCAGACAACCGTTTGGAAGGATCAATCAGATTCAAGTCCACGAAACAGGGGCGCTTGCCCCATTTGACTCTGATTCGTTTCGCAAAGTCCTTCAGATGGTCGTCAACGGACTTCGCAGGCTTCCGTTCCTCGAAATCGTATCCGATCTCCGGCACTTCTATCAGTGGGGTAATGAAGTCCTTGGCTGCACTGGAGAGTTGAAACATTGCCTGATATTCGCCTAGTTTCCAGCGAATGCAGGGCACATAGTGGCAATGATCAAAACGCATTGGCTTTCACCTCCCGCATCACTGTCCGAAACTGACCTCTGAAAAATGCTTTCTTACCTCGCCCTGTCCGACTAACGCGCTGAGAATCGTGTAGTTGCTGGGCTCGTTTCGAATGCGGCCCGCAATTATCGCCGGACTGATCTTGAGCTCCTCCGCCAGCAATTTGACCGAGTCCTCAGTTCGTACATATCGGGCCAATGCAATCTCCCAGACTTCCTCCGGGATGAGCGCCTGGCCGGCCAACTCATCCGCCTCTTGTTCGAGTTCATCAGGTTCGGCTTGCATGTCATCAAAGATTTCCTCTACTTCACCCTTTCGAAGGTGCTTCATGATGTGAACCAACTCGTGGACGAGTACAAACCAGAAATTGTCAAGGCGGTCAAATCTCAGCGTAAGTCCAATAACCGGCTTTCCTCCGGAAAGAAGAGCTGCTCCATCCAGATAGGTATGAGAGAGATGAGGCTCTACGACTAAAGATATGCCTGCTGCGTCAAGGTAGTCCTTAGCTCGAGCTGGCCCATTCGCAAAACGGCTTTCCTTCACGAGCCCATTGAGCCAGTCATCATCGAGCGAGCCTTGAATGAATCTCCCCTTTGTGCCTGATCTCTTTGCCAGCATTAGAACACGACACTCCCATGCAAGCAGAGCGTACGGATCTAGAGCTGAGCCGGAACGGACCCGCTTACGATGCAAAGCCGCTACGGGCTGGCGAATCGCAGAGGTGACAAACTCTTCGACAAGGATATCCGCCTGATCTATTGCAGAGGCGAGCGACCCGGAGAATCCCTCGAACCAGTGCCGACGGTACATCTCCTTCACGGGAAAGAGAGCCCAGTCGATAGCGTCGGGACCCTGATGGCGTTGGCGTGACGGAATCTGCCTAAGTTCCGCCACCTCGGACATGTTAAGTCTCAAAGCGTTGGCGATTTCGCCCAGACGTCGAAGGCTTGCCGATGCGTAATCGTCCGACTCGTAACGCTGAATTTGTTGCTCCTTGATGGCGAGCATGTCCGCTAGCTGACGCTGCGATAGCCCCTGCGCGATTCTTGCCCGAATGAGAATGGTGGGCAATTCGTCAAGATCCTTGGCTTTGAAGACAGTGACAGCCCCCGATTTCAGGGCCTCGTACTCCCGAATCTGCTCAGCCAGCACCTCTTCCTCGCTTCTCAACGCCTCCAGTTCGGCCGAAGCGAGCACTTTTGACCCTATACGGCTTGCTGCTTCATCTATGTCGAAGGCTTCTGCAGCCTCCTTCAGCCTCGACAATTGCGCCTTGGATATCCGGTATTGACGCTCGTTGGTTATCATGAGTCCCTTCGCTCCTCTATTGCATTACGAGAGACGGATGCGAATGATCCCTTTTGCCTTCCCGGTATGCTTGTCGATTTGAAAGAATTCCACAAACATCCGCGAACCATCGGCTTTGGCGCTTGATGGGAAAAACTCTCCGCCGAACTCCAGTTTCTGTCTTCTCCGAGCGTGACTGAAATCGAGTAGCGCCGGACCGAGTTTTTTAGGATCGACTCCTGCGGGTTCCCAGCACGCGTCGAAGTCGTTTGGCTTTGGTTTATCAGTTATGAAACTGCCGTCGAGAAAGACCGTCCTACAGCCGGCTTTGACAAGAGCTCTTACCCCTCGCTTAAATCCTTCGTACAATACCTTTCGCGTTTCATGCGTGGCGAAGCGTTCTTCAACTTCTTCCATCGTGGCATCGTGCACCCCCGGCGGAAGAACGTTCCATACGGCATCGATGTCGATGGACTCGGGTATCACGACCCAACAATAAGATTGGGTGGGCGACGAGTCAAGCGTTTTGTCCTTAAGGCCCGTGCAGGAGGAGTGCAAGAGGTCGGCGTCGCGCAACGCCAGACGCGGACGATGGCCTGGAGCGGGCCGATTCGCGTGGCCAGCATTCTCTTCACCCTCGTGGCGCTGGCCCAGCTGGGCGTGGCGGGCGCGACGCTGGGCGCCGTGGCGCTGTTCGTCGGCTTTGTCGCCCATTCCCGCGTAGTCGGGGCAGTCGGCGCCCCACATGATCTGCCCCGGCGGGATCGTCGCAACTATCTGGGGGGCCGCCGTCAGCGCCCACAAACCCTGCCCCGGCGAGCAGTCGACGTACGTGTTAAGCGTCCGCGTGGTCAGCATGACCGACTCAAGGAACCCGGCGATGCCGCCCATGTGGGCCATGATGAACGGCGTGTCGGGATAGAGCCGAATCAGCTTCTCAAACCGTCCGGGATGAGAATAGTAGGCGGCGGTCTCCGAGCCGGCTTTGGGCGACAGCCATCCGCAGTGGCTCAGCACGGCCATGCCCAACTCGGCCACGGCGTCGAAGAACGGCCGAATCGCCGGGTCGTCGGGGAAGTACCCGTAGTTGGGGAACAGCTTGACGATGCGGAAGCCTTCGCGGTGGTAATGCCGGATTGTGTCGATGGCCTTGGCGCCCTCGCGCGGGTCGGCGAACACGCCGCCGACAAACCGATCCGGGAATCGGCGCACGGCGGCCAGGGTCTCGGCGTTGCGGTCCTGGCCTTCGGGCCCCGCCGGCACGCCGAGAACGACGGCGCGCTCGACGTTGTGAGCGTCCATCAACTCCACCAGTTTCGCCGCGCTCTCCGGGGACCGCACGTGGTTATGGATGTCGATGATCTTCTCGGGCAGGGGATAGGGCTTGCCCCGAAATTCGTCCAGCCCGGCGCCTGGAAGCAGTTGGATGCCCATAATGTTCCTCACGATCTTGGCAGGGTTGCCAGTCTTGCGCGAATTCTGTAGAAAAGAGAAAGTGTTCACATAGCCTATTCCCTTCCGGCGGAGAAAACCATGAGAATCTACCGCGCCCTGATGGCGCTAACCGTTTTTCTTGCCGCACATGCGGCCGGCGCCGAAGACAAGCCGCGGCCGCTGCTGAAGGATTTCGTCGGTCTGAACGGGCACTTCACGTTCAAGCCCGAGCTGTACAGACAGGTCTGCGGCCTGGTCCGCAGCTACCACAACATGGATTGGGATGTGAAGCAACTGGGTGACAAGCCGATCTTCCCCCTGTGCGTCAACAAGGTGAACTGGAAGAACGATGTCTACGGCAAGTGGGCGGCTGAAGGCTTTGATATTGACATCTGCGCCCAGTTCAGCGGCTTCGGCCGGGGAAATCCCAAATACAAGGAACTCTGGCAGGGAAAGGAGACATGGGCCTACGCCTATGGGTATGATATGGCCAGGTATTTCGGCCCTTCAGGCAGCGAGAAACTCTGCGGCTCCATCGAGATCGACAACGAGCCGGGCAACCAGTTCGACGACGAACTCTATGAAACCATCTTCGCCAATATGGCCCGCGGCATTCGCGACGGCGATCCGAAGATCAAGATCGCCACCTGCGCGGTTCGGACGCGACAGGCGGACGCATATTCCAAGCAACTCAAAGAGACGTTCTCCTCGCCCGCCATCAAGAATCTCTATGACATCATCAACGTGCACACGTATGCCATCAAACCCCAGCGAGAAGGTCAGAGCCCCTGGGAACGAAGTTACCCGGAAGACCCCGACATCGATTACCTCAAGATTGTGGACGAGGTCATTCAGTGGCGAGATCAAAGCGCGAAGGACAAGGAAATCTGGATCACGGAATTCGGATGGGACGCCTGCACCGACGCGGTGATGAAGGACCGCACGGGAGGGTCCAAGACGCTCAACTGGACCGGCGTCACCGACCTCCAGCAGGCCCAGTATCTGGTCCGTTCGCTCCTCTGTTTCGCGGAGCGCGATATTGATCGGGCTTACATATATTACTATAACGACAGCGATCAGCCGACGGTTCACGCGGCCTCCGGACTCACGCGCAATTTCCAGCCGAAGATGTCCTTTTGGGCGGTCAAACACTTGTATGACATGCTCGGCGAATATCGTTTCAGGCAAGTGGTGAAGAAAGAGGAGAATAACCTCGACATCGATGAATTTGCGCACGGCGCCAACGAGAATCTTCTGGTCTGGGCGCTATGGTCGCCAACAGGAACAAACCGCGAGCAACGGATGACCATCGAGGGGCTGCCCGGCGCCCCCCTGAAAGTCGAACGCATGGCGACGAGCGAAAGCGGGCCGGAAGGCGTCGAATGGGAACCCATCGGCGCAAGGGCCATCCGGCTCAAGGTCAGCGAAAGCCCCATATATGTCTTGATGGACAAGAGCCCTATATAAAGATGCGGAGCATGGAGTCCCGCCTTCAGGCGGAATGTCCATCGCGGTCCTGGTCTCGATTCCATTCATTCCGACGGAAGGCGGGACTCCATGCTCAAATTGCCGGAAAGGCGGCCCATGCGCGCCGATGCGCTCACGGCTTCAGCGTAATCCACATCGGCGAGACCCAGACCAACTCGCCGTCGCTCTGCTCGCCGCGCACATAGTAATAGCTCGTCTTGCCCGCCCGGGGAGCGGCGTCGGTCCAATCGAAAGCCACGTCCTGCGCGTTGGGCTGGGCGCTGTAGACGTACTGGCCGTCCTTGACGATGTCGACCTTGGCGAGCGGCTTCGTTCCGACGAGGTGGATCTTGAACGTCGGCTTGCCGGCCAGTTCAAATTCGTCGCCCATGAAATGATCGCCGCAGTGGAACTCGGCGATGATGTTGTCGGTGTAGCCGTAGACGTGGCGTTGCTTCATCGCGTTGTAGATGGCCTCGCGGGAGAGGTCTTCGGCCCACACGTTGCAGTAACTGATATGGACGGCGCCGTGGTCGCTCGACGACTCGAAGCCGAGCCGATAGCCCTTTTGCAGGGCGAGCGAAACGAACCCGAACGGCCGCCAGCCGCTGCGGGAATCCTCGGCGGTATTGCTGCGCGGCGCGCCGGGCATTTCGTAGCTCTGGCGGCAGCCCTGGTAAATCTCCACCACCGGCTCGACCAGCGGGTTGTTGTCGCGCCAGTCGGTTCCCTGATCGGTGGCGCAGGTGTGGGAGGCGCACAGGCCGCCGAACTGAGTCAGGTAACGATACAGCATCTCCGTGTCGGGCGTGTGGGGGCGCGGCGCGTCGGGTCCCTGGTCATCCATGATCTCCCCCATGCCGCCCTGCAACCGCGGCAGGGGACGGACGCCGCGTTTTGGGAAGACCGCGTTGCGGTGGCCGTCGGGATAGCTGACCGAGCGCTCGTACGTGTACATCGGCTGAAAGACGCCGGGCACGGAGAACATGGAGGTGGTCTTCTGGATGATCGACCACGGGTACTCGCGCCCGTCGCCGTTGTCGTGGTCGCCGTTGCCGATCCAGTCCATGTCGGCCATGTCGTGGGCGTAGCGCCACATGTCGGTGAGCATCCCGTCGTTGCCGCCGTCGCTGGAGAATTCCGTATGGCGGTGGAATTCGCCGCGCAGGAGGCGAAGGGTCTTGCCGTCGGCGGACGCTCGGGCGGCATGCATTCCGGCGATGGCGGCGGCCTCTTGCTTGGCCACGTCGGCCATCGGCGCGGGCGCGGCGTCGGCGACCGGCTTCAGTTCCGCGGCGCCGGGGGGCGCGATCCCATCGGTGGACACCGCCAGCAGGGCGATGTCGCTGTTGACCGGGTCCGGCCGGTTGGGGTCCGCCGCCGGGCGCGGCGCGGCGGGCGCGGCGCCGGCCCCCCCAAGCGGCCTCCTAAAGGGGCCGGCCTGGTTCACCAAGGCATAACGCCCGTCCATCGCGCTCAGCAACGCGATCCCCGCTCCCGGCTGCGCCAGCAACGCGGGAGGGCAATCGAGCGTGTCGTCGGTATCGGGGCAGAAGATGGGCGCGGCCCACGTGGAGCCGTCGTACCAAGTCAGGCGGTCCATCCAGACCGAGCCGACCTGGGCTCGCCCTGGCGAGGATTGGCGCGCGGCCAGCCACACGCGTCCGGCATCGTCGCACACGAGGCGCGGCGAGGAGAATTTGGGCGAAGGGCCTTGCGCCAATGGCTCAAAGGGCTTGCCCGCCGGCTCCATCAGCTGCCCGTTGGCCCAGACCCGCACGACCGTCGCTCGCGATTGATACAGGCGCGCGCCGATCTTCGCCAGATAGCCGCTATCCTTGCCCCAGTTGACGGGCGATTCCTCGTAGGCGACCCACAGCCGCCCGTCGCGGTCGTACGTCGCGCCGGCGCGCGATTCGCCCTGGAGCGTCGCGGCGATCGGGATCGGCTCGCCCAGGCGATTCTTCGACCAAACGCGCGCGTAGACGTCGTAGTCGCCCTTGGCGTAAGTGTCCCAGACGAAGGCCACGTCGCCGGAGGTCGACGTGGCGATCGCCGGCTGCCATTCGTTCGCCTGGCCCTCGGTGATCGCCAGCGGCTTGCCGAATCCGCCGCCTTCCTCGCGCACGGCGAAGATGTTCGAGGCGCCGCCGTGGAACCCCTGCCAGGCGATCCAGACCTGGCCCGCCGCATCGGTGGCCGCCGCCGGCAGAATGTCCGGCCCCGGATCGTCAGTCAGGCGGATCGGATTCGACCAGGCGGCCCCGTCAAAGCAGCGCGCGTAGATGTCCCAATTCTCCGCGACGTTGCCCGACCCCGACCAGACGACCCACGCCTTGCCCGCGCCGTCGACGGCCATGGCCAGGCGATAGATGTCCTGCTGGGCCGGCGTGACGGCCATCGGCTCCGATCCCTTGGCGCCGTCGAGGCGCATCATGAAAATCTGATCGCCGCCGGTGGGCGTGGCGAGATACGAAAAGTCCTTCGGCTCTTCGAGAATCACGGTCTTGGTTTTGAACCCTTCGCCATGCGTGAAAGCCTGCCACGCGACATAGAGTGTCCCGTCTTTCGCGCAGGCCGCCGCGGGGAAATCGTCCTCCGTCGGAGCGGCGACGATTCGCGCCGAGTTCGGAAGCCGGGAGATCTGGACCAAGCCTTTGAGCGCCGGCTTCATGACCCCGAATGGAATCTCATTGAGTTGGAAGGAGAAGGCGCCCTGCGCGGTCTGCACGTCCACCTGCGTGGCGGGGGTGGCGTCGGCCAGGGTGAGGTGAACCCGGGCATCTTCCACGGGCTGACCTTCCGGGCCTTTCGCCCGTTGCGCCTGCATCCGGGGTATGGCCCGAACGGTCGTCAGGGTCCAGCCGTTCTCCGTGCTCTGCCACGCCGGCGCCTTCGACGGAAATGCGATGCGTTCAAGTCGTCCGCCTTGGGAGACCGTCACGGTTGCATCCCACTTCGTGGGGATCGCCTTCTTTTGCTCGACCTGATTGCGTAGAACCAGACCGACCGTGACCGTCCCTTTGGCGGCAACGTTGGAGGAAGCCGCCGGAAGCGCTTGGGGCGCGGCGAGAGCGCCTGGGGCTTTCGCCCCGGCGCCGAACGCCTTGCGCGCGCCCAGACCGGGAGCCTTTCCGGGCGCGGGGGCCGTCAACGCCACGCGGCCCGCGAAAATCAGCGCGCCGCCCAAAACCACCGTGGCAGCCATCGCGGAGAATCCAGACTTCTTGCCACTCATTGCACAACTTCCTTTCCGGGCTCTGAGAAGGCCTTGCTGACATTCGTCGTACGCACAGAATGTACATTGTTCTCTCTACGCGGACGCGCCGGCAAACGCCAGCGATATTCTCAAAAGAAGCGCCAAGAGGCGCAGCGCCAGCGCTGCGTCAGTCCACGGCGCTTTGGAGCGCGTAAGCCAGGCTTGCGCCTTTGCTCCGAATTCCCTATCTACATAGAGTCGCTTTGATCCATTCGCCGGAACGAGGAGCCAATGGACCTCGATTTTGACCCGTCTCGCTGGGAGAAGATTCGCCAGGACAGCCGCCGCTGGTGGGCCGGGGAACTGGAGCGGCCGCTGATCCAGCTGCGCGTGCCGGGCCGCGCCCCCGGCCGCCCCGAGCCTTCGCTTCCCCGCCGGCCGCGCGCCGCGCACTATGGCTTCGGCGTGCCCGCCGAGCAAGTGATCGACCGCTGGGACTATGAGTTGTCGCGCGTTTACTGCGTGGGCGACGCGTTCCCCTGGACGACGATCGATCTCGGTCCCTGTGCCCTGAGCGCGTTCCTGGGCGCGCGCCTGGTTCCCGATGAAAACACATGCTGGTATTTTCCCGAGGAAATCCGGGACATCCGCGATCTTCACTTTCGGTACGACCCCGACAACCCATGGCTGCGCCGCTGCAAGGACCTGTGCCGCGCCGCCGTGGAGCGCTGGGACGGGCGCGCGCTGGTCGCGATGCCCAGCCTCAGCGGCGCCCTGGACAACCTGTCCATTTTTCGCCCCGGCGAACAACTTCTCCTCGACCTGTACGATCACCCCGACGAGGTTAAGCGTCTGACGTGGGAGATCCACGAGATCTGGTGGAGGTGCTTCGACGAAATCAATGCCGTCCTCCAACCACGCAATCCCGGCTACACCGCATGGACGCAGATCTATTCCGCCGAACCGTATTTCATGCTCCAGTGCGATTTCTCCTATATGATTAGCCCGGCCATGTTCGACGAGTTCGTGAAGCCGGAATTGGCT
>JAPLSS010000573.1 GCA_026398515.1 Candidatus Sumerlaeota bacterium
TGCAACGGCTACCGCCGGAGGACCAGCCCCAACATCGACGCCGTCGCCGCCGACGGGGTCAACTTCACCTCGTGCTATTGCGCCAACTCGCCCTGCGTCCCCGCGCGGGCCAATGTGCTGACCGGGCGCTTCGGCTTCAGCAACGGCGTCGTCACCAACCGTGGCGCCGGACCCGACGCCGCGCTGCGCCACGTTTCGCTCAGCGGCCACGGCGAGAGGCGCCAACCGCTCTTCGTCCATCATCTCTGGACGCAGGGAATGAAAACCGTTTCGTTCAGCTGCTTCCTCGACCGCCACAACGCCTGGTGGTTCGCGCCGGGATGGGAGGAACTGCACACCTTCACCCGCAAGCGCGGTTACGAAACGGCCGACGAAGTGAACGCCGCGTGCCTGCCCTGGCTTCGCGCTCATGGGCGAGAGGACAACTGGTTCCTCCACGTCCACTATTGGGACCTTCATAGCTATTACCGCATCCCGCGCGCCTGGGCCGGCCGCTTCGCCGACGATCCGCCGCCCGCCTGGCCCGATGCGCAAACCATCGAAGCGCAGCAGGATTTCTACGGCCCGCGCTGCACGTGGGACATGCACAATGGCCCGCGCGGCCAGGTCGTCGACGTCATGCCCGCGGCGATCCGCAATCTCGCCGACTTCAAACTCCTGATCGACGGCTACGACGGCGCGATCGCCTTCACGGATCATCACGTGGGCCAACTGCTAGCCGCGCTGGACGAGTTGGGCGTCCTGCGGGACACCGCCATCATCGTCAGCGGCGATCACGGCGACTCCTTCGGCGATCACGGGCAATGGGCCGACCACGGCATCGCCAACGAGGCCGTGCACCATATCCCGATGATCGTGCGCTGGCCGGGCGCCGCGAAGGGGATCGCCAACGACGGCTTCCTCTACAATCTCGATCTCTGCGCGACGCTTTGCGACATGCTGGGCTTCCCCACTCCTCCGGGATGGCAGAGCGTTTCGTTCGCGCGCGCGCTGCGCGGCGAGTCATTCGCCGGCCGGCCCTACCTGGTCTGGGACCACGGCATCTTCACCCTTAGCCGCTCCGTGCGCACGCGCCGCTGGATGATGATGCAGATGCTGCATCCCGGGCTTTATCCCTACGACGATCCGTTCTATCTCTATGACATGGAGAAGGACCCGCATCAGACGACCAACCTCGCCGGCCGCGAGCCTGATGTCTATCGCGAGATGCATCGTCTGCTCGGCGAATGGCGCCAGGAACAGGCCGCGCGCGGCGAGGGCGCGGACCCCCTGGAAGCGGCGGTGGCGGAAGGCCCCTTCATGTACCGCGCGCCCGCGCAGATGCTCGAAGCCCTCAAGCGCCGCGGGCGCGACGATCTGGCGGACGATCTGCGCGGGCGGATGCGGCGACTGAACATCGTGGCATAGGCCTTAAGTGGCGTAGGCTTTCCAGCCTGTGCATTTTGGAGATGCCGCTACGCCCAAAAGCGCAGGCTGGAAAGCCTGCGCCACTTATTGTAGGATACATTTGGATATGCGGAGGACCTTCATCTGGCGTTGCGAACACGAATGGGCCTGATCGCCAACATTCAACGCTTTTCGCTTCACGACGGCCCTGGAATCCGGACCACCGTGTTCCTCAAGGGCTGCCTGCTCAACTGCCTGTGGTGCCAGAATCCTGAGACCCTTTCGGGCCGGCCGGAGTTGATGTTCACCCGTCGGCTGTGCGCGCTCTGCCGCCTGTGCGAACGAGTCTGCGAGCGCCAGGCGCATGAATTCGAGGATGGCGTTCACCGCGTGCGCTACGAACTATGCGCGCAGTGCGGCAAGTGCGTGGCGGCCTGTCCCGCCGAAGCCCTGGGGATCGTCGGCGCGGAAATGAGCGTCGGCGACGTCGTTGACGTCGTGCGCAAGGATCGGGACTTCTACGAACGCTCCGGCGGCGGCGTCACGGTCTCCGGCGGCGAGGCGCTGATGCAGCCGGATTTCGCGCTGGCCCTGCTCGCGGCTTGCGCGCGCGAAGCCATTCACACCGCGCTCGACACCTCGGGCTACGCGCCGCCCGAGGTCTTTGCTTCGTTTCTCGACGTTGTGAACCTGTTCTTGTTCGACATCAAAGCCATCGACGAAGAGCGCCACAAGCGCCTCGCCGGCGCGGACAACGCCTGGATTCTTCAGAACCTGAAATCCATCATCGGCCGCGGCGCGCCGGTCATCGTTCGCGTTCCCCTGGTTCCCGGCTTCAACGACGACGCTGAAGAACTGCGCCGCATGGCCGAGGTCGTGGCCGCGCTTTCCCCCAAGCCGACGGTCCAGTTGCTCCCGCATCACGACTATGGTAGACATAAATACGAAGCGCTGGGCATGTCTTACCGAATGCCCGAGGAAACGCGGCGCCCCGCGCCTGAATCCGTTGAGGCCGCCAAAGCCATCTTCGCCCAACACGGGCTGACCGTGATCGAGGAGGTCTGATCAATGAACGCACGCGTGAAGCGACTGCGGGACGAGATATTCACGTGGAAAGACACGGTCTGTCCGCATCGCCCGCGCATCGTGACCGAAGCGTATCGAAAATACGAAAGCGACCCGGTTGTGGTGAAGCGGGCCAAGGCGCTGCGCGACGTGCTCGAACAGATGCCGATTTATATCCGCGAAGGCAACCTCATCGTCGGCGCGCCCACCTCCACTCCCGGCGCCTGGATCGTTTACCCCGAATTCAGCCTCGGCACGGAGAAGATCGTCCAGGTCCGCCACAATATCCACGTGGGCAACGACTTCATCCGCGATCATCTGCCCGAGGACCTTAAGGACTACTGGGCCACCCGCAATTGCTACGCCCGCTATGCCGCGTATCGCCGCGAATGCTTCGGCGATCGCAACCCTCCGTCTGACAGTTGGTACATGATCTCTACGGCGCTGGGCCACCTGACCGTGGACTTTCGCGAGACCCTGGAGCGCGGGTTGACCGGCGTCAGCGAGCGGGCGCGGCGCCGTCTCGAAGAAGTCCGCCAGGACGACCCCGAGGGCGCGGCCTTCTTGCGCGCGGTCATCATCGCCGCCGAGGGAGGCATCGCCTTCGCCAATCGCTATGCGCAACTGGCGGAAGAGACCGCCGCCCGCGTTTCCGATCCGCGCCGCAAGCAGGAACTCCAGCGAATGGCTGAAGGGCTGCGGCGGATATATGTCCACGGCGCGCGCAGCTATCATGACGCGCTGCAAAGCGTTTGGCTCAGCAACCAGATCATGCACATCGAAGGCAACGCGTGGTCGATGTCGCCGGGCCGTGTCGATCAGATATGTTGCCCCTATTTCCAGCGCGACGTGGCGCGGGGCGAACTGACGCGAGAGCAGGCGCTCGAACTCGCCGAATGTTTCCTCATCAAATTCAAGGAGAACTCGATCTTTGGCATGCGCGGCGCCCCAACGCAATGTATCACCTTGGGCGGCCGCGCCGCCGATGGCCGCGATCAGACGAATGAGCTAACTTACCTATTCCTGGAAGCGGCGCGCGAGGTGAAACTCGCCGAACCGCTGATTCACGTGCGTTGGCACAAAGGCATCCCGAAGAAACTTATGCACGCTTGTTTCGACTGCCTCGAAGCGGGGCTGGGCATGCCGATGTTCCTCAACGACGAAGCCACCCCCGAAGGCTTCATGAACCTCGGCATCGAACGCGAGGCGGCCTTCGACTACACGCACGTCGGCTGCGGCGAACTCGGCATCACGGGCAAACTCCAGGATTCCGCGCTGGGCGGCAGCACGGGCCACATCGCCGTCCTGGTGCAGGTCCTGCGGCGAAAGCGGTCGAACGGCAAGTCGCTCGACCAGGCGTTTCCGACCTTCGAGGATCTGCTCGCGGCGGTGCGGAAACAGATGCGCGCCAACGCCGAGCACAGCGCCTCCGTCAACCGCGCGGTCGGCCACATTCACCGGCAATTCGGCCAGATCCCCTTTACCTCCGCCTTCATGCACGGCTGCATCGAGCGCGCTCGCGACCTGACGGTGCGCTGCCAATACAACTTCCCCAGTATGAACCTCGGCGGCGGCGGGTTTCCCAATTTCGTCAACAGCCTCGCCGCGATCCGGCAGGCGGTGTATCGCGACCATGCGCTGACATTGGGCCGCGTGGTCGAGGCGATAGAAGCCGACTTCCAGGGCTTTGAGGATGTGCGCGCGGTTCTGGCTCGTGAGCCGAAGTTCGGCAACGACGACGACCGCGTCGACGATCTGCTGCCGGTGGTGGAACAAATGCACGCCGAGGCGATCGCCGGACTGAAAGGGCCGCGCAACGATGGGCGCTATATAGCCACCGGCACGGTGGCGACCGGGCACATCGACCAGGGCCGCCAACTCATCGCCACGCCCGACGGGCGCCACGCCGGCCGCCCGATGGCCGCCGGCATGAACGCCGCCCCGGACACGGACCGCAACGGCCTGACCGCGCTTCTTAATTCCGTGCAGAAGTTGAATTCCACCGGTCACTGGTTCGGCGGCTACATACTTAACTTCAATATCTTGCCCGATGTGCTGGCCTCCGAGAAATCGCGCGAAAAGCTAATGATGGCGCTGGAGAGTTACTTCATGCGCAAGGGGCTGAACCTCCAGATGAACTGTGTCTCTGCCGACATGCTTCGCGACGCGCAGCACCATCCCGAAGATTACCGGAGCCTCATGGTGCGCATTTCAGGCTATAATGACTATTTCACCATGCTCGACCCTGGCATTCAGGAGGAGATCATCGGCCGCACGGCGCACGGGGTGAAGTAGGCCGGCCTTGCCGAGGCGGGCTTTGTGGGCATTTATCTTACCTTGAAACAATGAGGACGTCATGGGTTTGTAATGATGCTTAGACGTTGGCGCTCCAACGGCTAAAGCCGTCACTACAAACGCAATTTCCGCAAGAGACTCAAAACACCAGGCGGTCTTTCCATGAGCATTCGCCGGAACTCAATGCGCGCCATGATCGCGCTGATAGGATGGATGCATGTTTTGCGTTTTGTGGCCGGTGCGGAAACGGTGCAGGCGATCTCCGCATGGGATTTTCCCTCGCATTCGCCGAAGGCGAGTCCACGCGAAGCGCGTTTCGAGACCGCGTTCAAAGCGGCCCGCTCAGCGGGATCGGTTAGAATCGCCGAAACGCCCGACGCGATTCTGCTGGGAAATGACCAAGTGGAAATCGGCTTCCATCGCGACCGGGCCGGCGTTTCTCTGGCCAGCGTGCGCGACGCCCGCCGTCGGATCGAATTGCTCGCTTCCGCTCCCGTGGCCTTGCCCTTCTGGAACGTGCAATTGCTGGGTCCGGATGACGGGATCAGCGACTTCGATTCGCTCGCCGCCGGCACGCCACACGTGGCGACTGCTTTCGACTCATCCGTCAATTGCGCGGCGCTGGAGCTGCGCTGGGATTCTATGTCGCCCGGTGGCGCGATCAAAGGATCGGTGGATGTCGCGATTCAAGCGCGCCTCGCCGCCGGCGATCCCTATTCGCGTTGGCGCATCCGCGTGGACAACCATCTGGAGAACGCGGCGCTTACTCGCGTTGATTTCCCCATCGTGCCCAGGCCCGGCGTCGCCGGCAAGAGCGACGTCGGCTACCGCAATGGGCTATTCCGCGCGCAGGCCGGCGAAGAGATCCGCGACTACCTGTTCATGATCCAATTTCTGTCGGTCGACTCACTTTACTTGGGGGCCTACGATCCCGATCACAATGACAAGTTGTTTCGTCTGCGCGTCGGCCAGGAGTTTCGCCTGCAAACGCTGACGCCCGACGCGGGGGAGCGAGGGGTCAGTTACGATCAGCCGTATGATTTCGTGATAGGGACATGCGGCGGCGACTGGTTCGACGCGGGCCAGTTGTATAGGCAATGGGCGGAAACGCAGCCATGGGATCAAGCCCCCGCGAGCGACCGCCCCTCTGTGCAACGGACCCGTGGGGTGACGGCATGGCTGACGGTCGGCCACCCGCTGACGCTGGACCCGGCGGCGGTGGTTCAAAAAGCGATGGAATTCCAGGAAGCGATCGGCGCCCCCATCGGCATTCATTGGTACAACTGGTCCCGCAAGGCGTATTCCCCGCGAATGTTTCCAGTGAGAAAAGGTTTCGGCAAGGCGGCGAGCGAGGCGGAGGCGGCGGGGATCGTCGTCATGCCTTATGTAAGTATGCACTATTGGACGGAAGGGGTGGAGTCCAACGGCCAGCGCCAGATCTGGCCCGAGTTTGAAGAGGCGCGGCCCTATGCCTGCCGCGGCGTTCCCTGGCTTGCGCAGGACCAGTTCGAGGAAGAAGCTTTCCGCCTGGAAGAAGATCATTATATCATCAAAGTCCGGGACTTTCTGGACGTGCCGATGTGCCGCTTGACTGATTTCTGGTGTGACTATCTTTCCCAGCAACTCCAACGTCTGCGCGCGGAGTCGAACTGCTCGGCGGTCTATCTCGACATGGCCGCGGTAGCGCCGCGATGGCCGTGTTTCGACAAGACGCACGGACATCCGGCCGGCGGCGGCGACCACTGGGCCAGGGGCAATGACAAACTGATGGCCGCGCTGCGCCAGACGGTCGGCCCCGATGTGATGCTCTCCGGCGAAGGGCGCTACGAAGGCCACATTCCCTGGATGGACATGGATTTGGCCGCCGGCACGCAGGTCGAGCAACTGACTTGCCCGATCTATGACGCCGTCTACGCCGAGCAGCGCCTGGCCTTCGGCGCCGTGGACGCCGATCAAAGCGACGCCGGCGTCGCTTGCCAGATGGGATTGCGCTGGGTCTACGGGCAACGGCCGCGCGTCGGCCCGTGGATTCTCGATTCCGACCGTAAGGGCGCGCTGGAGTTCCTGCGTCGACTATGCCACTTGCGTCCCGCCGCGGCGGACTGCCTCGACTTCGGCCGGATGCTGCGCGCCCCGGCGTGGACCCGCGATCCGGGGCGGCTTCTGTGCCAGGAATGGAAGAAACAGAAGCGCTCGACCCCCATCGACGTCGAATTGCCGGCCATGGAGCGCTCGGCCTGGCGCCTGCCCGATGGCGGCATTGGAATCTGCGTCGTCAACTTGGACACGCGGCCTCACGCCGGCGAATTGGATCTTTCTCCCCTTGTTCCTGCCAATAGCGCGATAACGTCAACAAGGGAGACGTGGCAAGACAACAGTTGGCGCCGCCTCGGCGAAACGGCGTTTCGCGATGGCCGCCTGACCGTGGATCTTCCTCCGCGCGACGCGCGCCTCTACCGGCTGGCTCACTGATACGATCGCACGCCCTCAGAGGTCCAGGGCCTATCGAACCGCTTCGCAAGTACGCTTTGCGGACGTTATGTCGTCCTTTACGTCCCTTATGTCCTTTACGTCCTTTCTGCGTCTCTCATGTCGCTTACCCCCAGTTCGACGCGACGGACACGTGAACCAGCGCATAGCCGCCCGACGTGTTCGGCGCCGGCCATCCCACGGCCCGCAGGTAGAACCAGTATTCGCCGTTCTGGGGCGTCACCAGTTCGGCCCAGCCATTCATGAACGACGCTGTGCCCGGCGCGTAGGCGGCGCCGCCATAGTCGACGAAATGCCAGAATTGGTTTGCGCCTGAAGGCCCCGTGGTCGGAACGAACCCCGTCCCTTCCCGAAACGCGATGATCTGATAATGCCAGGTCCCATAGATCTCAGGGTCCCATTGCAGGCGAACGTATCCCGCGCCAATATCGGACCCCGTCAGATTGCGCGGCGTGTGCGGGGTTCCGGAGTATTGAGGATACGCCGCCGGATTGTAGCAGGGATACCACATGCCGTCGGGATACATCGCCGTGATCCAAATGAAATACGCGCCGGTGAACCCGATGTCCATCAGCCCCAGGCGGTAATTGGGCGCATACGCGTACCACATGCTTCCGCCCGGCGCTCGCTCGACCCAGTAAAAGGTATATAAGTCATACGCGATGCCATAATATTGAGAAGGAGTCTCCACCGGATCGTTCCATCGAAGAAACGCGATCCCGCCGCCATTGTCTCCGATGGACGTCAACTTGGGCGGGCGGTTCTGATATTCCCAGAACATCTTATACAAGGTGGCCACATGCTGAAACGCGCTGGGGACGAGCGCGGCGGCCTGCGTCGCCGCATTGGCGTCGGAGATTCCCGGGTAGAGCGTGCCGGTTAGAGAGAAATACTCGCTATCGCCGACGTTGCCGGGATAATATGTGACTTCCAGCGTGATATAGCCGAGCGCCAGCAAATTGGCGCAGGCGCTCTGAAGCAAGACGAGGCGTCGCGGCGGAACGCTTTCCATCAACCCATATTGCGACGTGTCGATCAATTGCGCCCCGCCGTAGAAATCATAGGCTTTCACCCAGAAGATGTCTCTCGTCGCGTCGCTCAACTGGAATGTGTAGCCGCGCACCTTGCCCTTTTGGGTCTCGCCGTTCGCATCGTCGCTGTCGTAGTTGTCCGTGGACTCCGCGCAATCGAGCCAAAGCCGCAGGAGGTCCGTCTTCTGCGCGGGCGGCAACGTGTTATAATTGAACTGACACCCCGCGGGTTGGAGGGAAAGCGACGGCACGTTCGGAATAACGGACAGGCCCGTGGATTTATACTTCTTGATGTTTCCGAGGAGCTTGCTGGCCGGCCCGGCGCACCATGTTTCCAGCGATCCATAATACTGCGGCCAGGTCGGCAAAACGCGCAGCGCATGGGAGGGGACGGTCAGATCGGCGAGAAGATGCGCCAGCTTGCCCAGCGTGCGATACGCGTTCGTCTTGTTGTTGGCGAAGTAGTCCTGGGTGGCTTCGTACCACAGGTCTTGCGCGTGCTGCACGTTGCTCTCGGCCCCCGCGCCAGCCGAGTAGCCGTTGTCGGGGTCCCAATAATGCAAGCTCGACGAGCCCTCCTCGTCCACCGCGCCTTGCAGGATCTGGCTTTCGTAGGTGGTGAACTCGTTGAGGGCGGGATGGCCCGCAGGCGGCCAGATGGCCATGGCCTGCTCGCAGATGTACCCGTGCGCCGCGGGGTTGGTATAGTGCTCGGGCGTCTGCGCGTGACAACGCGGGGCTACGAAGACAAGGACCGTTGCCAGGCTCCCAAGAATAGAGAAACGTCGCGTACGCATGATTTCCTTCCGCCGTTCCGAAAATGCGTAAGTACAGAGTCCCACCTCTTAGAGTGCGTTTGAGAAGTCCGCTGGTCGCCGCACTCCAAAGCGCTTCGCGCAACGCTCCTATGCGGCGTCTGAGCCTTTATAAACACGCTCTTAGGCGGAACAGTCGTGTCCATCCTTAATCGCGATTCGATGTATTCCGCCTAAAGGCGGGACTCCACACAAGGGACTTCCGGCGCAACGACTTGCGCATCGCCCCAGAAACATGCCATGAAACGCGGCCCGGCGCAAGGAATGCCTTGCATTTATGGCGCGGAGCCTCTTTGATGACAACCGCTTGACCGCCCCGAATCTCCTATCCGACTTTCGCCGATGAAGATCTGGATCGCCGTTCAAGTTCTGATTGCCGCGGGGCTGATCTGGCAACTCGCCCGCGCGTGGCGCAATGGCCGGCGCTTGCTTCGCCCGAATCCCCGGCCGTCCGCGCAGCCGACGGCGATCCAGTTCTCGTTATGTATTTCTTTGCGCGACGAGGATCAACGCCTGGACCAACTCCTGATGGGGATCGCCGTCCAGGACTACGCGCGATATGAGGCGCTGGTCTACGACGACGGACTGTCGCCGCAAGCGGCCGAGCGGCTGCGGCTTTTCGCAAAGCGCGTCAGCAAAATCGCAGTCGTCTCCGTTCCCCAGGGACGCCTGAAGCCGCAGGGCCGAGCGGCGGCGCTGGATGTTCTGGCGCGTCAGGCGCGGGGGGATTGCCTGGTCTTCCTCGGCGGCAAACACGAGCTGCATCGCGGGTCGCTTCGCCTGCTGGCGTCCCTGTGGAAAGACGCCAGGGCCGACGCGGTCTGCCTCTACGCGCTCGGCGCCTCGAAGTCGATGGCGCAAAGGCTGTTCGATCCATTTCGCGAGCATCGGTTGGCCACGTGCGCGTCGCTGGCCTCGCTCGAAGGCCGGGGCGAGGGCGTGGCGACAGAGGGCGGCGCCTGGATAGTCGGCCGCGACGCATTCCTCCAGGCGGGCGGATTCGGCGTCCGGCCCGAGTCCGCCGAAGCGGAAATGGATCTCGTGCGGCGGTTGAAAGCGGCCGGCAGACGGGCGCGCATGGCCGACGCCCGCTCGATTGTTCACACCTGCCGGCCCTCGGGCTTCCTCGACATTTTCCAAGCGGATCAGCGGGCGCTGCGGCGCTTTGCCACGCCGGCTCAGCTCTGGAGCTGGTTTGTCGCGGGGACGCTTCTCCTGCACGCGCTCCCGCTGGTCGCCACCGTCGCTTTCCTGTGGTTCAAAGCATTCGGCCTGTGGCAGTTCTGGTCGACGGCGGCCCTGGTCGGCCTGGGCTGGCTAGGGCGGTGGGCCGCGCGGCGCCCGTTCCGCTCGTCGCGCCTCTCCTTCGCCCTGCATCCGCTGTTGATCGCCTACGAAACCGCGCTGGCCGTGGACCTCTCCATCCGAAAACTCCGGCGCAAGCCGTTCTCCTGGAAAGGCCGGGCATGGGGATGATACGCCTCAGCGCCATATCCCGCTTGCATGTGCTCGCGGCGCAGACGGCTTACCGCGGCGTCCAAAGCCGCCGCAGCAGCAATTGCCAAGGCCGGAACACCGCTTCCAGGATCACCCCGCGCGACATCTTCGAACGCCCCGTTTCGCGCTCCGTGTAGACGATCGGGACTTCGGTGATCCGGAATTGTTTCCGGTAGGCCATCTCGAGGATTTCGACCAGAAAGGCGTACCCGCGCGCCGAGGCCCGGCCCAGCTCGATGGACCGCAGGACGGCGCTGCGATAGGCGCGAAAGCCGCTCGTGCAATCCGTCAGGCCGAAGCGCAGAATCGCGTTGATGTAGCGATTCGCCGCCGTGCTCAGCAGCAGCCGGTTCATCCCCCAATTCAGGATGCGAATGCCGCCCACGTAACGCGACCCGATGGCCAGATCGTATTGGCCCAGCGCCGCGACGAGGCTCGGGATCGCCTGCGGATCGTGCGAAAAATCGGCGTCCATGGTGACGATGATGTCCGCGCCGCATTCCAACGCGCGGCGGAACCCTTCGACGAACGCCGACCCGTAGCCCAGCTTGCCGCTGCGCTCGATCAGATCAACTCGGCCGGGAGCGCTCTCGGCGGCCAGCCGAACGACCGCCCCGGTTCCGTCGGGCGAATTGTCATCGACGATGATGACGCCGGGCCGCATCGGCGACTGCAGCAGCAACGGCAAGAGGCGCTGCACGTTTTCCCGTTCGTTATACGTGGCCACGATGACGACGACTTTGGGCGAAGAGGAGGCATCCACGAGCGGCGATTGATCCTTTGGCGATCTGCGAGACTCTCGGTCCTTCGGCGAGAACGCCGGGGCAACTTAGATGGCGCGGGCGCCATCGTCAAGCGTCGTTATCGATCGCAGCAGAAGTCATGCAACGCCCCTCTTTCGAATAGCCCAATATCGACGAGGCTTTCCAGAGGGGGCGTTATTGCATTACTTATGCTGCGATGTGTACGTGGCGCAGGCTGTCCAGCCACGACTGTTAAACGGTTTTGAGGAACCAGGGTTTCTCCAAATGCAGGACTTCTGACCCCATGGGCAGTCTACCCCTTCGGGGTAAACCGCATCCCCGGCGGGAAGCTCTGCCTTGACAGGCCTTCGGGCGCCCGAAACCATCAAACGCCTCTGGCTTTCCAGCCTGCGATCTCCGGCATTTCGCCCTCTCTGGCCATTCACAGGCGGGATAGCCGGCGCCACTTCGCGCCTGCGCCATTCAGCCGCCCATGCCCTCCAAGTAATACTTCAGCGCCTCGCCGCGGGTGGTCAGCCGGCGGCGATCGGTGTCGCAGACGGTGATGACCGGCTCGTCGGCGCGGGCGGCGAAGACCGGCGCGGCATACTCCGGCGTGTAGCGCGTGGCGCGGAAGACGTGCAGGCCCTGGTTGCCGGGCGTCTGGTCGAAGAAGGGGTTGAGATAATCCCAGACGATTTCCTTCTCGGACGTGACCTCGAAGATCCGCGCCGCGTCGGATTCGGCGACGAGCGTGTTGCCGTTGGGCAGGCGCTGCGCCCCGGCGCGATACGCCGAGTAGAAGTCGGCCCGGTTCTCGTAGCGCCAGACTTCCTTGCCGGTGATCGGATCGATCTCGAGGACCGCCGACCAGCCGCGCGCGGTCCCGTTGTCGAAGAGGAGGATCGTGCCGGCGGGGGTCATCGTCGGCTGGTGCTGTCCGTCGAGGATGCCCAGGCCCCACGCCCAGACGATCTTGTTCTTGTCGGGATCGATGACGCCGATCGTGTCCAGCGCCCGCAACGAGAACAGGATGTTCCCGGCGCGGAAGCGGGGGTCCTTGCGTCCCGCGGGCGAATCCGGCAACACTTCGACCGTGTTCGGATGCACCCAGTCCGGGACCTTGTGTGGGTTCAGGTTTCCGTTGCTGTCCATCATGCGGTAACGAACCGGGAGAGTCAGGCCGGACGCCTCGCGGAGATCGTCGATGTGATCGCGGAACGAGAACTCCCAGTCGACCACGCCCTTGCGCGTGACGCGATAGATCACGTCGTTGCGCATCCCCTCCGGCGCCGAGTTCTTCTCGTAGAAGTTCGGATACAGCGGCGCGGGCGGCTGTTTCATGGCGAGCGTCCAGACGCAATCGTCGCCGACGTGGAAATCGTGGTGAACGTGGCCCTCCCACTTCCAGACCTGCTGGCCGGCGGGCGTGATCTCCTCCAGCCAATTGCTGTGGTTGTCGACGAAGAGATTGCCGTTGGGCAGGATTTCGCCGAGTTGGCTGTGGGTCACCGCCCACGCCTGGACGACCATCCCATTCATGTCGATGAGATACTGCGTGCTGCCGAAGGCGCAGCAGAACAGCGTGAAGCCGCGCGAGCACTTGTGATCGACGATCTTGCGCACGCCGCGCGGCCCCGGGATCAGCCGGTCGCGGCCGAGTCGGGTGATCATCAAACCGTCTGCGAACATGGGCCCATCTCCTTGTCGAATAGTCGTCCTTTCGGAATCTATTTCACCGTCCGGTCGGGCCGACCGGACCTACTGGGGTCGCAGGGCGTCGAGGAACTGCTCCAGAGCGGCGAAGCCGTGGCCGGGCGGGGGATTCGAGCCGCCGGCGATGAACGGGTGCATCATCTGGATGTCTTCGGGGTGCGTCGCCTTGAGCCGGGCATAAGCGTGGATGAAGAGGCCCGCCGTGCCGCCGCTGCGTTCGAGTTTGCGCCCCACCTGGACCCAAAAGACCAGCTTCGGGTTGGCTTGGCGGAAGTCGCCGGCCAACTGGTGCACCTTGTCGCAGAAGGGCTTCAACTCGGGCGACGTGTCCTCCTGGAGCCAGCGCTGCGCCTGAATCAGAAAGGCGTCGCCATAGGGAGCCATCTCGCGCCCGACCTTGTCGGCCACTTCGCCCGTCGGCGCCAGCAGGACTTGCTTGCCATACCGGTCGGCCGTCCGGCGCAACGCTTTGGCTGCGTCCACGTCCTTCGTGTCGTCCATGCTGAACATGTCGGCGGCCTGGATGGCGGCCTGCCACTCCGCGGTGTTGATCTGATCGAGACTCCCGCTCGGGAGGAAAAGGACCTTGATCAGGCCCTTGGGCAGTTTCGGAACGCACGACACGGCCAACGCCCCGATGATCACGTGGTCTCCCGGGCGCAGGCGCGTCATGGCCAGTTGCAGCGCCCGCGGATCGGTGCGGACCGTCAGCCCCAGTGGGAGGTCCTTCACCGCGGCGGCTTCCTCGGCCCGGAGCGGCTCTTCCCGCATGGGCGCGGAAGTGGGCTGGCCTCGCTCGGCGCCGCCCGCCATCCGCGTCATAAGCAATGTCAGACCCGCCAGCGCCAAGCCGCTGGTCCGTCGAACGCTCTTCATTGCTTCGGCCCCTCTCGCTTGCCCAGCCTCGATCTGCGCCCGACGATCTCCCCGATTCGCCGCCGCGTGAGCCCGATTCCGGTTTGGCGGCTCGAAGAAGTCAAGCCGGAAACATGCAGAGACAGGAAGCCGGCGGGGAGAGGGCGATGCGTTCCCGCTCAGAAAGCGCTAAGCCCGCGCGCCGTTCGTTCCATCGGGAATGGCGAGACGCGCAGGCGGGGAGGCCCGCGCCACGGCGGAGGCGGAGGCTCAGCCGCCGGTTCGATCGCTCGCGCGGATGATGTCTCCCGCGCTGGTCGTGCCGTTGGTGGGATCGTAAATCACCAGAAGGTTTTCCAGCCGGCCATATCCGGGATAGAAGAGGAAATCAACCGGATCGACGTTCAGTTTCCTGTCCGGCCCGTCGCTGGCCAGGATCCAGATCGACGGCCCCGTCCGCGGCGTGGCCCCGTAAGCGTAGACCCCCGTGCGGCAGCCCTCGACGCCGTAGGGATCCACCGAGTTGAATGGATCGCGCGGGACCGACGAGATATACGCGATGGGCGTGGTCAGCGGGCAGAGATTGCGATAGCGCGGGCCGATGACCGCGGGGACCGGCGGATAGCAGTTGTTGTCCACGGCGTACGTCTCCAGCGCCGTGGCGATCGTGCGCAGATCGCTTTTGACTCGCGAGACCTTGGCCCGCGTCACCGCTTCCATGAAATTGGGCAGGGCGATGGAGGCGAGGATGGAGATGATGGCCACGACGACGAGCAGTTCGATCAGCGTGAACGCGGCAAGGCAGGATGAATTCCCCTGGTGGCAAGTGCGCGCCATTCGCGCCGTCCTTCCGAGGCCCTGGAGCCTCTATCCTCTGTATCTATTGCTTCGGCGAATTCGTCACGCCGATCTCATCTGGAAACGGGTTTTGCGGCCTTCATAAAAACCTTATAGGAAGGGCAAATGTCGGCGAGGAGGCATTCCGCGCATTTCGGAGAACGGGCGGCGCAGGTCACGCGCCCATGATGAATCAGCCGCCGCGAAAAGCCGGTCCATTCGCTTTCGGGCAGAAGGCGTTGCACGTCCAACTCGATCCTGTCGGGGTCCTTGTTCGCCGTCAGCTTCAGCCGTTGCGAGACGCGCGAGAAATGCGTGTCGACCACGATGGCCGGCCGCCCGAACGCCAATCCCAGCGCCACGTTCGCCGTTTTGCGCCCCACGCCCGGCAGCGCGTTCAGTTCCTCCATCGTCTCCGGGACGCGGCCGCCGTGGCGCTCCACCAGCGCTTTGCACGCCTCGATGACGCTCTTGGCCTTGTTGCGAAAGAAGCCGGTGGGGCGGATTTCCTCTTGCAGCGTTTCGGGATCCGCCGAAGCGTAATCGCGCGCGGAGGGATATTTCCGGAATAGATGCGGAGTCGTCTGATTCACCCGCGCGTCGGTGCATTGCGCCGCCAGGATGGTGGCGATCAGGAGTTCGAGCGGGTTGGTGAAATCGAGCGGAATGGT
>JAPLSS010000969.1 GCA_026398515.1 Candidatus Sumerlaeota bacterium
GGGCGGCCTTGCCCGGACGCGCGACTTGCATCGCCACTCGGGCGAGGCATCCGGACCCCGGAACGCAGGCCGCCCTCGGCGAGGGCGGCGTCCTCACCGCCGCCCCCCGAGGCGGCGTTCTCGGCGCCATTGATCCCGGACGCGGTGGATGCGGCCGGAGCGCCCCTTCTTTTTGCCGAAACGGCGGTCGTTTCTTTTGACTTTTGCCGACCCGTGGCTCTATCCTTCAAGAAGGCGCGTATGTCCGAATACGCCGCATTCCCTATGTCCTTCGCGGGAGGATCATCGAATGGTCCGTGTTGCGCCGGCGCCACGCCTGAAGCGCTGGGGGGGCGCCTTGGTCTCGGCGGCCCTCCTGACCCTGGCCTTGCGCCCCGCCCCGGCTCAGGCCGCCAACTTCGTGATCGCGGGCCAGGTGCAAATGAACAGCGTCGGCGTCGGCGGCGTGGCGATGAACGGCCTGCCGGGCAATCCGCTGACGGATCTCAACGGAGCCTATGGCGTTTTGGTTCCCCAGGGCTGGTCGGGCACGGTGCGCCCGGCGAAGACCGGCTACGTCTTCTCTCCCTCCTTTCGAGACTATTCCAACGTCCAATTCGACCTGCTCGGGGAAGATTACACGGCCACGGCTCTGACCTACAAAATCTCGGGCCAGATTACGTCGGCCGGGACCCCGGTGGCGGGCGCGGTGGTCTACGGCCTACCGGGCAATCCCGCCACCAGCGTCATCGGCCAGTACAACGCCTGGGTCGACTACGGCTGGTCGGGAACGGCGACCCCGGTGAAAGTCGGCCTCCTGTTTCAACCGCCGAGCCGGACGTACGCCAATGTCACCCATAGCCTGGCGAAGCAGGACTACGACAGCACAACGACGTTGCGCACGATCTCGGGCCGCGTGACGAAGGACGGCGTGGGCCTGGCGGGCGTTGCTCTCGACGGCTTTCCGGGACCGGTTGTCACCGACGCCAACGGCTATTATTCCACAACCGTCGGCTACGGCTTTTCCGGTTTGGCGATCCCCTCGCGCGCGGGCGCCACGTTCGAGCCGCCCAACCGCGCCTACACGGACGTGACGGTCGATCAGGTCGCCCAGGATTACGTGGCGACCCTGTCGACGTTCACGGTGGAAGGCCACATTTCGGCGGAGGGCGCCGGCCTGGCGGGCGTGGCGCTCACGGGCTTTCCGGGCAATCCCGTCACCGACGTCAACGGGGACTATCTCGCGACCGTGGAATACGGCTGGGCGGGGACCGTCGCTCCGGCCAAGCCCGGGTTTTCGTTCGACCCCGCCAACCGAGTGTACGTCAACGTCGTCGCCAACCTGACGGATCACGATTACGTCGCCACGGCGATTCTCTACCGCATGAGCGGCCAGGTCACCGAGAACGGACTGCCCCTGTTCGGCGTGCCCCTCGTGGGACTGCCGGGCAATCCGGTCACCCTATCCTCGGGGCGATACAACGTCTACCTGCCGTACGGATGGTCGGGGACGTTTGCCCCGCAGAAAGCCGGCTATTCGTTCAATCCCGCCTCCCGGTCGTGGGCCAATGTCGCCCGCGACCACCTCGCCCAGAACTTCGCCGGCACGCATCTGCCCGGCCCGCCAACGTTGCTGAGCGTGGCGGACACGGGAAACGGCCAACTGCATGCGACCTGGTTCACCGTCTCCACAACGCCGGCGCAGTTCCTGGGGTTCGTTTGGGACATCTACGTCCGCGACTGGGTGAAGAACTGGGACGGCGCCATGTGGGCGCCCTTCCCGGCGACGGACACGTCGGGCGACCTGAAGATCGACCTGACCGGCGGTTATCACGTGTGGATGTCCGCGCAGTATGCGGACGCCAGTTGGTATCCCTGCGACAATCCGTGGACCGGCATCCTCTATAGCGGCGCGCCGCATCAGCCCCGCCGGGTGGCGGCCACGGCCCCCGGCGCCCTGCAGGCGACCCTCACCTGGCGGCCGGAGATCTATGGGACGTCGAACTACCTGATCGCCGCCTTCGACACGGATCAGCAGGAATGGGCGACCACCGTGGGGCCTTCGGGCAGCGCCATATGGCAGAGCGTCTTTTACGGCAGCGCGGAGTTCAACGCCGGCGCCGTGACCCTGACCATGCCGTCCGCGGCCACCTATTACATTTACATCGTCGGCGTGGCCTGGGATGGGACCACCCTCGGCGAGTTCAGCGGCGCGGATGTCTCAGTCCCGTGACGCTATCGGGTCAGGCGCGCCGCGGCGCAACGGGCATCGCTCACCTCTCCGCCGAGAACCGGTACAGAATCGTGTTCCTGTACGTCTGGCCCGGGCGCAGGACGACCGACGGGAAGCGAGGTTGGTTCGGCGAATCGGGATAGTGCTGCGGCTCCATGCAGAAGGCGCCGCGGAACGGATAAGGCCGCCCGCCTTTGCCCACGTTGCTCCCATCGAGGAAGTTGCCGGTGTAGAACTGCATGGCGGGCTCGGTGGTCAGCGTTTCCATCACGCGCCCGCTCGTCGGCTCGAAGACGCGCGCCGCCAGGCCCAGTTCGCCCATCGGCTTGTTCAGCGCGAAGTTGTGGTCGTATCCGTTGCCTCGTTTCAACTGCTCGTCGGGATCGTTGATGCGCGCGCCGATTTTCCTGGGCTTGGTGAAATCGAACGGGGTCCCGGCGACCGGCCGCAACTCGCCCGTGGGGATCAGGTTCTCATCGACCGGGGTGAAGCGGTCCGCCGCGATCATCGCTTCGTGGTTCAGAATGTCGCCGCCGCCGCCGGCCAGGTTGAAGTAGGAGTGATGGGTCAGGTTGCAGATCGTCGGCTTGTCGGTCGTGGCGGTGAAATCCAGCCGCAGCGCGTTGTCGCCGGTCAGCGTGTAGATGGCCGTCACATCAAGGTTCCCCGGATAACCCTCTTCGCCATCCTTGCTCAGATATTTCAGTTCAAGCGCGGGGCCGTCTTTGCTCTCGAACGGGCGCGCCCGCCAGACGACCTTGTCGAACCCCTTCAGGCCGCCGTGCAGGTGGTTGGGGCCGTTGTTCACGGCCAGCGTGTACTCGCGGCCATCCAGCGTGAACCTGCCTTTGGCGATTCGGTTGCCGAAGCGTCCGACCAGGCAGCCGAAGTACGGATTGTCCTTCACGTACTGGTCGAGCGTGTCGTAGCCGAGGACCACGTCGCCGAGCCGGCCGTTGCGATCGGGGGCCATCAACGAAACGACGATTCCGCCGTAATTCGTGATCTTCGCTTCCATGCCTTTCGCGTTCTTCAACGTAAAGAGTTCCACGGTTTCGCCCTCCTTTGTGTTGCCGAATGGTTGGCGGGCGATTGTCCCGCCGGATGGACGTACCGTCGCGCATCCGGCGAGAGCCGCCAGCCCCAGGACCACCGCCGCGTTTCGCGCACGATTGAGAAAGCCCTGCATGGCGATTCTCCTGATGAGTCCTGCCGTTTGCCTTCCCGCGGACTTCGCGCCAGGCCGAACAGCAGCCCGTGTGCGGATCGTGCGCAGTTTGCGAGCCATGCGCTCCGGGAAGGTCGAGTTCTTGGGGATGCGCCCGCGCGGGGCCGGCGGCGCGTTCACCAGCGCGCCCCCGAGAGTCTCCACGCCAAGGGCGCCGAAAGAATTTCACTTTCCGCCCGCTTCAGCGCCTCGGCTTCGCCCGTGGCCAGCAGCAAAAGCCCCAATCGGACAAACAAGACGAACAACACCCCGGCCAACGGCGCAAGCAGGTCCGCGCTCTTGGCCAACAGGCTTGGCTGAACGAGCGCTTTCAATACGCCGTGATCCTTGGGCAGAGCGTCTTCGATAAACCGCTTGTCCCAGACTGCCGGAGCCGGCGCTTCGTCCGGCGCCAGATCCTTGGGAAAGACCGCGACCAGCCCCGGGCCGTCCAGGTCGAACAGCCGGGCGCCGGCGGCGTTGACGTAGAAAACGTCCGTCGCCTCCGCCGGCGCCTCGATCCGGTCCACCTCGGTTGGGCGAAAGACCGCCACCCGCTCTTGGCGCGGGCGGACATAGACGGTCAGGTTTTCGATCCACTCATCCGCACGCCAAGCGCCCTCCCCCTGCCCTCTCCCAGGGGGAGAGGGGAGATTCAGCAAATCCCGGGTCTTGGACTGGCGGGCTCCCTCGACCAAGCGGTGCAGCGGGTAGCCGACGTTGTAGAGCGTCTGATGCTCCGAGCCGTATTCAAACTGTCCGGTTTTGACGCGGCAAATGCTCGCGGCGAAGCTGCCGTTGCTCGCCGCGCCGAAGCCCAATCCGCCCTCGGCCACGAATTCGCGAATGGGTTGCCTGGCGCTGAGCGGCTCGACGAGCAGTTCGCGTCCGTCAAGTTGAGCATACAGTTCGCTCAGGGACAATCCGGCGTCGAAGCGGATGGTCTGTTCGCTGGGGAACGTGACTTTGCTCTGCGCTGTTGGCTTCATGGGGATCCTCGGGGAATCGGAGGCCGGGCCAAAGGACAGGAAGGAGCCAAAGGACGTATAACACGAATGTGACCTATGGGAAGCGGCCTTTCATTCCTTCTTCTCCTCTATTTCTTATTCTTTTCGACCAGGGTTGGCAGAAGCATGGGGATGTCTTCGATTCTGATCTTGACGTCGGCGGCCTGGGCCCCGCGCTTCAGATTGACCATGCATGTCGGACAGGCCGTGGCGATGATCTCCGCGCCTTTTTCGACGGCTTCGCGCACCCGGTCGGCGGCGATGTCCTGGGCCAGATCCGGATAGCTGGCCAGGAGGGGGCCGCCGCAGCACATGGCCTGGTCGCGGTTGTACTCGTATTCGAGCAGTTCGACGCCGGGGATCGATTTCAGCAGTTCGCGTGGCTCTTCGTAGACCTCGCTGTGGCGCCCGATGTCGCACCCGTCGAAGTAGATGATCCTTTTCTTCAGATCCTTGCTGAACTTCAGCTGGCCGGATTCGACCAGCCGCATCAGAAATTGGGTGACGTGCAACGCCTCGAACGTGTCGGGATAAGCGTGCTTGAGCGTCTTAAAGCATCCGGCGCAGTTGGCGAAGATGGTCTTGACGCCCAGTTCCTTGAACTTCTGGACGTTCTTCTCGATCAGCTTCCGGGCTCCCGCCGAATCGCCGACGCGGAACAACGGGGCGCCGCAGCAGTTTTCCTCCGCGCCCAAGACGTTGTATTGGAACCCGATGTCGTCGAGCATCTTGACGATCGAGCGGGCGATGCGCGTTGCGCTGTACGACGTCCCGCAGCCGACGAAGTAGAGATGCTCCAGACCCGGAACCAATTCGCGCTTGGGCATCCACGCGCCTCGTTCGCCCCGCGGCTCGCCAAACGGGTTGCTTTCCTTGGCGATGCGTTCCTTGAGCATGGCGGGGCCTTCGGGCAGATCATTGGCTTCGTTGTATTGCTCGGCCAGCGCCAGAGCGATCTTCGGAAAATCGATGCTCATCGGGCATTGCACCTGGCAGTTTTGGCACTGCAGGCACATGTAGATCGACTCGCGCAGGGTCTCGGGGATTTCGCCCCGGCTTTCCAGCGCCCGCTTCAACGCCAAAATGCGCCCGCGCGGCGCCAGACGTTCGAAGCCGACCCGCTGAAAGACGGGGCAGCCGAACCGGCAATAGCCGCAGCTCGCGCACGAATAGATGTCGTTGATGACCTCTTGCATCTTCGAGGAGTCGAGAGTCTTCACCGCAATTGTCCTCCCACGACGCGCAAACCGGAGCGAATGAGGCCCCGAGGCAGGAACTTGACCATTGACAGGCCGAGCCGCATCAGGCCGGGAACCCGCTCCATGAGAAGCATCGAAACAGTGACGAGCAGTCTGGGCACGCGCGTTTGAACCGTCTTCGAGGGGTTCAGAATGTTGTTCGGGTCAAAGCGGCGTTTGATGGCGCGCATGGCCTCGACGGCGGACCGGGGGTGGATGCGCGCCAAGTGGACGCTGTTGTGAAGGGCGATCCCATAGACTGTGCCCTGGTTTCGATAGCCGATGCGCGGGATGACGCGGGCCAACGACAGGGCCTTGTAGAAGCGCTTCTTGTCGCGCTCGTCGGTTAAGGCATAGATGAGCAGGCAGACCGAGCCGTGGTCGCTGCTCAGGCACTGGACGCCCCACCGATAGTCTTTCAACGCCTCGGCCAATTCCAGCATCGCTTTCTCCAGGAAGCGGAAGGGCAGGCGAATTTCCTGGAGCATCAGCGTCGGGCCGAGGCGCTTGAAGCTGATTTCGATCTTGAACCGGTTTTCCCACTCGTGTTCAGCGGTGTCCTCGGGATAGCGCTTCCCGTCCTTGCAGATCGATTCGACTTGGCGAGAAACCCCGGCTAGCTGGCGATCGGTTCCCTGAAAGGCGGCCACGATCGTCATGGCGGCCTCGTCCAGAGCCGCGTTGTCGGACTCGTTGAGGAACCCGGCCGCTCCGCGGTCAAGGAAATGGAGGAAGAACGGCCGGAGGCGGGCCAGGGATTCGAGGGCCTTGATCCCGTCGCCCAGCCGATTGAACGCATACATGAAGCAGCGCTGCCGGGCCAGAGGCGCGATCTTTAGGACGGCTTCGCAGATGACGCCCAGGGTTCCTTCCGCGCCGATAAAACACCAGGAATCCCAAGGGTTTGTCTCGACGATCGAACCGTCGGCGAGGACCACTTTGAGCGACAGGATCGAGTTGCCGGCCACGCCGTTGCGGGGAACGCCGATTCCCGCGCCTCCGCCCGTGCCTAAGTAGCCGCCAATGGTGGCCGCAACCCCGCTGGACGGATAGGCCAGCAGACTCAGGCCCATGCCGGCCAGCTTCTCGGCCAGGCGGCGCCAGTTGAGCCCGCATTGGACGCGGACCGTGAGGTCGGCGCCGTTGATTTCCACGATTTCGTTCATCCCGCACAGGTCGAGAACCACCCCGCCTTCGATGGGGATGGTTCCGCCCATGGCGAAGGACCCCCCGCCGCGCGGGGTGATGGGAATGCGGCGCTGATTGGCGTAACGCAAGATTTCCGAGACTTGTTCGACGCCGCGGGGCCGGACGACCAATTCGGGTTCGAGCATGCCGTACGCGTAGAGCAGATCGTAGGGAATGGGGGCCAAGTCGCGGGAATAGCAGTACAGGTCGATCGGGTCGGTGGAAAAGTTCCCTTCGCCGACGATCTCGCAAAATCTTCGCAATTCGGGTCTGACTTTGGGGTCTGCCGAAGGAGCCGCCACGCTGGGGGACGCTTCTGTCACGCCACTTCCTCCCATCCGCAAAGAACCAGATTGAAGCAGACTGCCGCGCGCGGCGCAAGAGTCAACACCTAAATGCGCATTTTCATAAATAGAGTGACGTATTTTTGTTGCCTCTCGGGCTGGATTTCTGGGATAGTGTGCGCTCGAAAGGAGCGCCACATGTCCAGAAAAAGCCCGTTTCCAATCCTGCTGTCCCTCGAGGAGGAACGCTGTCTTCGCTCCAGCGCTTCTCGGTATACGTCGCCGTATTTTGAAGTTGTACGCGCCAAGACGGTTCTGTTGGCCGCCCAGGGCTTGGAAAATCGGGAAATCGCCGAGCGCCTGAGCCTGCCGCGACAAATCGTCTCGAAGTGGCGGAAGCGTTTCTTTTCCGACCGGCTGGCCGGCTTGGTCGACCAGCCCCGGAGCGGACGCCCCCGGGGTTTTTCCCCCTGACCTGGTGGCGCAGATCAAGGCGCTGGCCTGTGAATTGCCTCACGAACGAGGGCTGCCCTTCTCGCGCTTGAGCTGCGGCGAAGTCGGCTGCGCCTGGAGCCCCCTGGCCGGCCAGAAGCGCGAATGTCGTCACGCAGCAGAGCAGGCCTGATTCTCCGTACATCGCGAGTGGTTCCTCCTCGTGAACTTCGAGTCACGCGCTTGGCAAGGCGTTTGAATGCGCAGTAGTGAGTTCGCGCCGTCAAGACCGCAAGGCCTTTCCCGCTATGTTGCGTGCAAGGCGCAACCATTCGGAACCATGGGCCCAATGGCGCCTCGTAAGAAAGCGATGAGCGCGCGGACAAGGCCTGCATGAACGCAGGGCGCGCGAAACGCCGACCATCGCGAGCGGCGGATGGGAAGGCGCAGGATTACCCGGTCTGCGCGTCCTCGAGATTGAAGCCAGGCGTATGGGGGAGCGGGGCCATGGACTTGACACAAGGCGCCGCAGCTGGATGATAAGGAAATCGACTGAGATCCGGTGGCGCGAGGGGGCGAATGGCGTTAGACAAGTACATCGCGCAGGACTTGAGCAACCGCATTCTGTCAGGCGCCGACCCGCCGCCCAAACTGACGCTGGCCGCCCTGGCCGCGCGCTATGAGACCAGTCTTACGCCGGTCCGAGCGGCTGTGGAGGCGTTGATCGAGAAGGGTGTGATTCTCAAACGCCCCAATGGCCGCCTCGAAGCCAACCCGAAGAAGAAGGGGCGCGGCGGCGCGCGACAAGCCATCCCGGCCCCGCGCACGCCGCAGGACTGGGACCGTATCCTGATCCAGGAAGTCGTGCGGGCGAGTCTGGGGCCGAAGCCCGTCTATCTGCGCGAAGAGGCGTTGGCCCACAAGCACGGCGTTGGCCGGTCCGTGATTCGGCAGACGCTGAGCCGATTCGCGGGGGCCGGGCTGGTGGACCACGTGGCGCGACGCGGTTGGCGCGTGCATCCCCTCAGCGAACCGGATATGAAGGCCTATATCGCGATGCGGGAAGTCCTGGAACTCAAGGCGCTCGATCTGGCCCGGCCCCGCCTGAATCGCGAAGACCTTCGCCAAATGCTGGAAGACAACCCTGTTCCTCAACCCGGGGAAGCGGCCCGCCTGGACAATCGCCTGCACGAATATCTGATCGAACGGTCGGGCAACCGGTGTATTTCCGATTTCTTTCGCCAGCAGGTCGCCCTTTATTACTCGGCCTTGTTCGATTACGCCGCGCCCGAGGCCTCGCTCGTCGCCGAAATGGCCGCCCAGCACCGCCGCATTCTCAAAGCGCTAATCCAGGAGAACTGGGCCCGCGCCCGCCAGGCGCTCTCCAAACACATTCGCACGCAAGGCCCCGTCCTGATGATGGCGCTCGAACGCGCCGCGCCGCCGGGATCTCCATGACAGATTCGGACCTGGATAATCACAAGAGACCCTCTGTTGGCTCAGATTACCGCTCGGCAAGACCAACTTGGACTTTCATGACGCTCCCGTTGGGACTCAGAATCTTCACGGATATGCCGGAGGGTTCCCCGGAGTACAGTCCGGAGTTGGGAATCGTCGTCGGGCCAAACACCATGTCCTGATGCCAGAGCACGTCGTGGTCCGTCGACCGGGAGCCGTTCGTGACATTGTACTCATTGAACCCGTATTTGCTTTCGTTGGCCGCTTCGATGGTTACGAGACGATGCGTTCGGTCGGTATTGTTGAAATTCCCGCGGATCTGTTGCTTTCGATCGACATGGTAAATGGCAATGCCTGGCGCCGCGATATCGTTGGCAAGGCATTCGTCGAAGCCGTCAAACTGCCTGTTCGCGACCAGAAAGTATTCCTTGGGATCCTTCGTCGGTATCTTCAGATAATTATTGCTCCGAGCGCTTAATAGTTTACACATGATGGCAACATGCTTCTATTCCGCTGCATAACGCACCGACTCCTCTTGGAAGTATTTGCGGACAATGTCGGGGCGCCGCTGCGTGCTACGCAAATAGGCGCGCACGTTGGTGACCAATTCCGTGCGGCAGCGAGCCCGGCGCCGGCCGACCGCGTTGCTCTTGACGTCATTATTCAGCCGTTCGTCTGGGTTCAACTCCGGACTGTAGGCGGGAAGGAAGAACAAGCGGATCGCTTCCGCGCGAGCCGACAGCCAGCGTTGCACGGCCGCTGCTCGATGGACCGGATGCCCGTCGACGATCAGGAACACTTTGCGGTGGGCCGATTGGATCAGGCGCTGCAGAAAGGCGACAAACACCAACCCCGTGAAACGTCCCTGGAACACCATGAAGCGCAGGGCGCCGCGGTTGGTGATCGTCGAGATCATGTTGCAAGAGAACCGTTGTCCCGTTCCTCGAATCACCGGGGTGTGGCCCTTGCGCCCATAGGTGGTTCCGGTTTGGTGATCCGAACGCATTCCCATCTCGTCGCCCCAATGAATCTCGGCCTTCTGCGCCGCAGCGTCCCGGCGGATGGCGGGGTATTCCTCCTCCAGCCAGGCCTCCACGGCGCGCTCATCGCGCTCCCACGCCCGACGCACGGGCTTCTGCGGCGTCATGCCCCAGCGCTTCAGATACCGTGCCACGGTCCAAACCGACAGGCGCTGCCCCGTCCGCTCGGCAATCAAGTCCCCGACCGCCGCGCGCGTCCACAGCGCAAACGGCATCTTCAACTGATCCGGACAGCGGTCGGTGATCAGCCGGACAATCGTGGCCGCCTCGTGCGGCTTCAACCGCGGCTCCTTGGGACGACCGCGCTTGCGTGCCTTCAGCGCGCGCCGGCCGCCCGCAACATATTTACCAATCCACTGGTGAATCGCCATCCGCGAGACGCCAAACACGCGCGCGGCCTCGGATTGTGTCATCCCCTGCCGCACCGCTTCGACGGCACGCCGCCGAAGCGCTTCCTGCGCGTCGGCCGAAAGACTCCGGGCGTCTGTTCCCACAGGTTTCAACATGACCAGGAGGATACTTCGCTTCATGCCGCATGTCAACTATTATTCGCTCCGGTTAATATACATGGCAACATAAGTAACGAAGCATATTTGGCGAGTGCTGAACCCGCCTTTGGATTGCAGGTCTCTGGGACCCCGAAGGGGGTCGAATGTGAATAGCCGTGGACGCCAGCCCACGGAAGGGGCGCCCCGAGGATTTCGACCCTGGAGGGGTCGAACGATGCGCGGCGCTAACCGTGCGCCCCCGTCAGGGTCGAGAGTATGGGGGGCGCCGTTTCCGTGGGTTTCACCCACGGCTATTCATGTTTCTTCCCTGCGGGGAGACGACGCATCCGTGGAGCGATGTCTCTTGTGTCGCGCCGCCACGCCGACCCGGAAGCGGCTGCGAACGCTGCGTTATTTACGACGCCATGTATAAACGCGCCCGTCGAGATCGTCCGCCGTCAGCCTTCCCGTGGAAGAGGCTGGCGCCTCGCCGCCCAGGCGCGGCGGGCGCCGGAGTTCCGGCCATGCGGCCGCGACAGCATGGGATTCGGAGTGCTGCGAGAAGAAGGGCGCCTGCCCGGACGCTTCGAGGATCTCCCAGCCGAAGACGGCGCCGCGGAAGACCCGCCCCCGGCGCCTGCGGGTCCAACAGAACCGCCCATTCCTCTTCGCCCCGCTTGCACCGCACCTCGCGAATGTCGCGCTCCCCAGCCTCCCGCGCTTTCTCTTGCATGCAGACCTCCATGCTCGCCCGGTCGATGGCCTTCAGCCTCTCGTGCACCGTCGACTCTACACGCCGCGCATCGGGCAGCGCTCGCGCCGCCGCCAGCATCCCTTCCAACATCTTCACCACCGGAACCAACGCCGCCGCAATTTCCACCGTCACGCTCGACTCCGACATCGACAGCCTTCTGGATTGAACGCGTTTAGGCTGTACACCACCATAGTGTCAAAACATTGACGTACAAGTAAAATCCTTCGCACTCGCAAAAGAACCTCTACCCGCAAATCCTGCTATTTCTCGAGAATACACCCCTCCTTGGCAATCCCCACATTTGCCCTTGCAATGGCAGGGCAGGTTGGGGAACGTAAAATGATAGCGTCGCTCAACATGGGTCGTTGTTCTCGCCGCGCCAAGGGTTCAGGGACTACGCCGAATGCAGGAAATCCGATGCAATCCAATGTCTTGAAACGTCCGTGGTTCGAATGGGTCGGCTGGGTGATCTGGCTGGCCACGTTTGTGATCTTCGCGCAGCACGCCATGGCCAGCCGGCGCGAGTTGCAGCCGCGCGCGGAATGGATCGGCTGGGCGGTGGCGGGGCTGTTGCTGGCGTTCGCCGCGGCGCTCTGGGGAAGGCGAATTCGGGCGGCGCGGCGCTTGGAACTGGCGACGGAACCGCCGAGCGCGGCGGCGGCGGCGTCCAAAGCGGTTGGTGAATGAGCGTAGCGCCATCCACCCCTCGATCAGCACGCGGCCTCGTCGCCGCCGGAGTCCTGAGCGCTTTGATGGCCGCCTGGCTGATTGGTTTGGCGCTGCAGGGGCGGGACAAGGCCGTAGCCGTGGCCGACGTCCTGCCCGGCGCTCAGCGCACGGAACGGCGGGGCGACGTCTGGGTCGCCTGGGGCGGCGAACCCGAGCGCTTGATCGGCTACGCGGCCATCGGGCGCGCGCCCGGATACGCCGGACCAATCGACTTGCTGGTCGCGGTCGATCCGCAAGGCGTCGTCGTGGGCCTGAAAGTGCTGGAGCAGCGGGAA
>JAPLSS010000988.1 GCA_026398515.1 Candidatus Sumerlaeota bacterium
GCCCGCCAGCGGGTCGCGCCCAAGGAGGAACGGCCGCAACTTGGCGCGGATGTTGAACGCCTGTTCGGGAAGCAGCGGGCCGTAGAGGCCGCGCAAGTCCGTGTCCGAAGCGACCTCGACGTAGATCGAGCGGATGGGGACGGATCCGCGCGGCGCGTCGACCGGCGCGGGGTCGCGGCGGGCGAACTCGGGGTAAACGTCCAGTTGCTCGACCTTGCGCGATTGTCGCCCGGTCCACGCTTCGTTCGTGCGGCCGGAGACTTCAAAGACGGCGATGTCGCGGATTTTCATATGCAGAGTCGCTTTCCCATGGGGCATTGCCAGGAATCCGGGCATGGAGTCCCGCGTCAAGCGGAACGGCCCGAACCGAGTTGAAGCCGACCATCCCACATTCCGCCGGAAGACTCCATACCGTTGATCATTGCCAGGCAACCATAGGATCGCGGCGACAATGGCGTGGCACTTGTGGCTGCCTGGCCCGTGAGAAGCCGAGCGACGAGAGATGCCCAGGATTGCAGGCTGGAAAGCTTACGCCGCGTTGCCGGAGTCGTTTCAATCGGCAAACGGAAATCGGCAAACACAAAAAGGCTTCGCCGCGGCGGTCGGCGCCGGCGCCTCGCCTGGGAAGCCCGGACGAGCGACCTGTGCGCCGCGGCGAAGCACACCCGCAACCAGCCCGCTCCAAAAACGCGCCCCCTGCCCGCCCTTCCTTGGGCGGCGCCAAACGCGCCAGCCCGCGCGTCATGCATCCCGATGCATTTCGGCGATTCCGCGCGGTCGCGACGTCCTTGTCGCGGCGGGGCGCCATCTCTGGCCTATGCGTTTTTCGAGCGTGTCCCGATCTCGCTCGCCATCCTTGGCTCGCGTTGTCGAAAGGCGAAGGTGAATCGCCCGCAGGCAGGCGGGGGAGAGGAAGAACGGGGAACCGAGCCGTATCCGCGAAGAAGAATCGCCCGCGCGCCCCACGTCGCCCGGCCGCATTGCGGCCTTTCATCTCACCCTATCGGACGTGGGGCGAATTTCTTGAGAGCCATCGGGGGAAAGAAGGCAAAATCATGGGGGGCGGAACAATGCGCTTTCATCATTCCGCCCCCCACGATGATCCTGCCTTCCCGGTTTCGTCGGCCCTATTGAACCGCCCTCTTCTGCCGGGCTTTCACCAGCGACGGGACGGGCGGCCCGGACATCACGTTGTCGGCGGTGGTCGTCTCGTACAAGGTCCACGACGAATCGGCCGAGGCGCCGAACCCGCCGCCCGGAACGTGCGCGAAGATCGAGAACAAGCCCAGGCGGCTGGCGCCCTGGAGACCCATGGGCGTGAGCGCGGTGACGACGCGCGGCCCCACGGGCGCCGCCGGATCGACCTGCAGGTTGATGCGCCATTTGTGGTCGTCGATATACAGCGGCGTTCCCACGACCGAGACGCCGGGGCCGAAGTCAAACGTCGAGCCGGCCGCCAAGTTGTAGCCGCTGACGATCACCTGCAACGCGTCGCCGGGCACCGCGCCCGGAGGCGAGACCGCCTTGATGACCGGGCTGCCGGGCACCTGGTTGATGCTGGTGCGCCGGGCGTTGTGGTTCGCGCCGAGGATGCGGTTGACCATCACAAAGTTCAGATAGCCGCCCGCGGCGCCGCTGAAGTTCGATCCGGCTTGCGAGAAGAAGATGTCCAGATCGCCGTCGCCATCCAGGTCGATCAGGTCGACATCCTTGCCGTTGCCGTGCAGCAGCGCCGACGTTCGGAAGTTCCGCAACGTCTGCGGGAACGGGATTTCGTAACTGGCGTCGAAGAACCCGGCGGCGCCGTTGTTGATCAGCAAGCCGCAGTTGGGAGCGGTTTGCGCAGCCGGGTTGCCAAGACCCTGCACGTTCAACGCCAGGGCGATGTCCAGATCGCCGTCCAGATCCACGTCGCCGGCGTCGGCCCCCTGCATTACGGACTGAGCCAGGACGGGCAAAAAGGACGACGCGTCGATGAAGGCGCCCTGGTCGTCGTTCAGCAGCAACACGGGCGCATGGTCCTTGTAACCGATGAAGATGTCGAGGCTCAGGTCGGCGATCCCGTTGCCGTTCAGATCCAGGAAATCCAGGTTCCCATTGTCGCTGAGGCCGGGGATGGCGCCGAGGTTCGACGCCTTGCGCGAATTGATGCTGTCCTCGCCGTTGTCCAGGATTCCGTCGCCATCGACGTCGAACCCGGGATCCAGCACGCCGTTGTAGTTGACGTCCTCGCTGGGCTCGCCGTGGAGGTCGAAATCGCCGATGAGCACACAGCCGACCTCGCCCTCCGGCAGAGTCGGCACCGTTCCCGCCGGGGCGTCGGTGAATACGCCGGCGCCGTTGTTGAGCAGGAGGCGCGAAACGGGCAGGTCGGGATTGGCGGGGCTGGTGGAGTTGCCGAAGAAGATGTCGATGAATCCGTCGCCGTTGAAATCCCCGCAGGCCACGCCGGCGGTGTCGTCGTTGACGCCCTGGGTGCACTGGTAGTCGTTGGGCGGGGTCCCCACGGTGTAGGTGATCGTGGGCAGGCGCGTCTCGGTTTCATCGGTGAAGTGGGGCTGGCCGCCGACGTCGGTGTTCATCATGACGACGTTGGGGGCGCCATAGCCGGCGATGCGGTTGCTGATGACCACGTCGAGCCGGCCGTCGCCGTCGAGGTCGGCCAAGGCCACCCCGGTGTTCTTCAGTTTTTTCGGGTCCGGCACGCCGGAGAAGCCGCACAGCGGGTTCTCGAAGATCGGCATGTCGCTGTCGGGCGCCTGCAGGAAGATGCCGTCGCCCAGGTTGTCGGCGTCGGGCATGGTGCTCGGCGGGAAGAACATGCCGGCCAGGAGCGGGGAGTCGCTGTCGACGTTCTGGAAGTAGCGCGGCCCGTAGTTGAAGTTCACATCCAGCATGTCGTAATCGCCGTCGAGGTCCAGGTCGGCCAGAGCGATGCCGCTCGTCGGCCGGAACGTTTGTTCGAAGGTCCCCACGCTGAACGACAGGATGGCCTGCGGCTGGAAGACCGCCGGCGCCGGGAACGGCGAGTTCATCGGCTGGAGGACGCGCAGGCCCTTGTTGAGCGGGTTGCCGATGTTGAAGTACAGCATGTTCGCGTCGGAGAGGGTGAAATCGCCGCCGTTCGCGCACACGATGTCCGGCCGGCCGTCGCCGTTCAGGTCCGCGGACGCCGACGCGAAGGTCGAGTTCCAGAAGACCGCGGAATCGACGGGATGAAGCAACGGCGGATTGCCCTCGCTGCCGAAGTACGGCGGCAGGTACTCGTTGTTGCCGTCGTAGAACATCGGCGGGTCGTCGCTGCGGGTCAGATTCGGGGGCTGGTGGTAGGTGTAGTTCAGCAGGAGTTGGTCCGGCGATCCGTTGGAGCAGACGTAGACGTCGATGTCGCCGTCGTTGTCGAAATCGGCGGGGATCAAGGCCGTGCTGTAGTTGGCCGGCTCGGCGACCAGGGCCGTCGCGGAGTCGTTGGTCAGGGCGCCCGTGCCGTCGTTGGTGAAATACCAGTTGTTCGCCGGCTGCGCGCCCTCGCCCGATCCTTCATCTCCGATGACGTCGTTGGCGAACATCAACTCCGTGAACCCGTCGCGGTTGAAGTCCTCGGCCGCCACGTCGCGGGTGCGATAGTTCGTCCGCGTGGGGATGCTGGTGCGATCCCACGCGCCGACGGTCAGGCTGACGTCGTAGCGAACCGTGGAATCCTCCGACGGCTCCTCCCCGGGGATCAGGCCGAGAAGATCCACCGGGGTGTTTTCGTCCACGTCCCACGGATCCCCAATCCACGGCGCCACAATCGGCGGAATGCCCGGCGGCGCCACGTCCGTCAGGTTGTCGAAGACCTTGTAGGGGAACGGATAGCGGTCGGCCAGAACCGTGATGGCGGAGTCATAGAACGGCATCTGGTTAAGGTATTCCTGCGAGTCCCCGCCGAGAACATTGGAATCCTGTCCACGAAAGCAACCGACTTCGTTGTTCGCCGTCCGGCGGTTGTCGGTGTATTTTCGCAAGTACATGTAAGAATCGTCGATGCTGCAGGCGGCGATGGGCGAGAAGTTGCCCTGATATTTCATGTCCGCCACGGTGGCCGAATGGACGTTCTGTTTCGGAACGGGGAGCAGGTCGCCGGCGTTCCAGTTCGCCGGGTTGGGGCCGTCGCTGTCGGGGAAGCCCGCCGGCACCGACAGCAGGAACGGGAACAGATCGGTTTGCACCCCGCTCACCAGGGGATAGAGCGTATAGTCCTGGCCAAAATTGACCACTTGGAAGTAGCCGTCGGGGCGGGCGTCGTCGGTGGAGTCGAGGTTGTTCAGGATGCGCAGGTAGGGCTGGATGCTCGGGTTGGCGATCAGCAGGTTGCTGAACTCGCTCTCGGCCAGCAGGATGTCGAGCGATGTGTCGCCGACGCAGTTGGCCAGCACGGCGCGAACGGCAAACGCGTATTCCGTCTCTGGTATGGGCGCCATGGTCTGCACAAAGTCGGGCAGGATCGGAGGCATGCGGTCGAGGTTGGCGTAGTTGACCGCGCCGCCGATGGGCTGGAAGCCGCCGAAGGCATGGTCGCGCCCCAACGTGTCGTCCAGGAAGAACGTCACCCCGGTCTCCCTCGATTGGTTGACCAGGACCCGACAGTTGAACCGGGCGGTTCCCTGGGCTTCGTCGACCTCGTAGTTGAGGGCGCCGGTCATCGGACGCTGGAAATACAGGCCGTCGTAGTTCTTGCGCTTTTCGGGCGCCGGGCGGCCATAGACGCTGTCCTGGTACATGGCGGTGAAGTTGTTGTCGCCCAAGGTGAAGCCTTCGAACAGCGGGATGATCAGGTCCACGTCGCCGTCGCCGTCGATGTCGCCGGCCGCGGGCACGCCGCTGATGTCCTTGCCGTTGACCGACGCCGGCGGCGCGTCCAAAATGCCAGGCACCACCGGGAAGCCGGGAATCGGCTCCAGGAAGGTGATGTCTTCGAACGAGCCGTCGCCGCGGTTGTGGTAGAGATGATTCGTATCGCCAAATCCGGCGGTGAGCGACACGACGTTGGAGAAGAACAGGTCGACGTAGCCATCGCCGTCGAAATCCGCCGCCGCCACGCCGACGCATTCGGTGTCCATCGGCGGCAGCCGGTCGTCCCCCGTATAGGGCACGCCGTCGGGGCCGTAGGTCACATCGACGAACCTCACCCGGCCGTCTTCCATCAGTAGGTTTTGCAACAGCCGGTTGTGCAGGGGGCTGCCGTTGATCTGGCCGGCGACGGCCAGCACGATGTCCAGGTCGCCGTCGTTGTCGATGTCGGTGGCCACGCCGTGCTGCGTCACCCGCGGGATCTGGGGGATCAGATCGTCGTTCAACGTGAACACCGCGCCCGGCGGGGGCGGCGGGGGCGGCGGGAGCGGACCGGGCAACGTCGGGATGTAGTCGGCCGTGTTGGTGATGATGTCGATGCCGTCGATCAGGGTTCCCGGAATCGCCGTCAGGCGCAAGGCCCGGGCCGCGTTGTCGTAGAACACGGTGCCCACCGCGTCCGAAGCCGTCGCAGGCGGCGTAAGGCCCGTCGGGGGGGAGAACAGCGGGTTGCCCCACGGCGAATCCTTCAACGGCGTGGCGACCGCCTGCAGCGAGCCGATCACGACCGTGAACGAGGTCGCGGAGTCGGGGGCCAGCGTCACCGGGTCGAAGACGAGGGCCACGCCGGTGTTGCGAATCTTCCCCTGTTCATGGAGGATGGTTCCGTCGCTGGCGATGTTGAAGTTCTGCTCATTGATGTCGTTCATGTCCCCGATGACGACTTTGGCCGGCGCCTGGCGACTGAGCGGGCCGCGCAGGGTCAGAACGCCCGCGAGCAGCGGACTCGTCGGGCTGTCCTGGAACACGATCTCGGAGGGGACGGCGGCGCCGGTGAACGTGGTCGTCTGGGCGACCGGAGTCCCATCCGCGTAATAGAACGGATTCTCGCGTCCGACGGCCACCAAGTCCCAGGCGTACTCGAAGCGCACCGTCATCGAATCGCTGGTCAGGTTGTCAAAGCGATAGTTGATCGCCACGTCGTCCAT
>JAPLSS010000871.1 GCA_026398515.1 Candidatus Sumerlaeota bacterium
TGCTCCCTCTCGGGAGGAGTCGTGAAATTTAGGCGCTACAGATCGTAAGGCCAAATAAAAGCCGCCAACCCCTTGAAAAACCAAGGGTTGGCGGCCTAGAATCCACATGGCTTTAGACTATTCCTCTGAAACTCACGCTAGGCGCACATTGGCCGGACTCAACTCGGCAAACACGCCGTCCGCTTTCGCCAACGCGCTGGTTTCCAGGACCCTTGGCCTCATCGCCAGGGCGCGGCAGTGGTTGGGCAAGGCCGCCTCTCGCCAATCGCCGTCGAAAGGGAGAATCACGAAGCGATGAACCAACTCCCCGTCGAAGTATTCCTTGTACCAATCGCGATCACAGTCGTAGTTGTCGATGCGCTCTCCGACGCGGTGATACAACTTGCGCCGCCCGCCGCTGGTGAGGGATTTCCCCATGCAGACGCCGATGCGTCCTTGAGCGGCGTGGGATTGGAAGGACTGCGAGCCGCTCTGGCTGACGAGCGCCGCGCCGCCCGCCGCGTTGGCGAGGAATGCGTGAGTCACCGGCGCGATGAAGGAGGCCTCGGCGTTCGGATGTCGCGACACGCCGAAGGGCACGTCATACCAGACCTCTCCCGAAGACCCGGCGCTCAACGAGGCGCACAGTCCGCCGGGGGTGAAGTCCGTCAGCGGACCGCCGCGATCGAAGTGATCCAGCGCGTCGACCAGCGTGGGATACGTGAACCAAAATCGCCACTCGGCGAAGATGCGGTCGCCGTCGAGCGTATATTCGGCGCGGAAGTGAATGTGGTAGTCGAGTTGGCGCGTCGCGATCAGGCGCGGGCAGGCCCCCTCGATCCCGCGCGTCGCCCAATCGTTCTCCGGGCGCGGGTCGCGCAGTTCGGTGTCCAGGCACTTCACGTGGATCCTGAACGGGTCGAGCGTCAGGCGCATGTCAGGGCGGCCCGGGCGCGAGATCGTCAGGCCGCCGTCGCGGAACGAGGCCGTCAACGCGCCGTTGGCGATCGAGTCGCCGGCGGTTTCGATGGCCGCCGTCCGCTCGCTGCGCGCCTTGCGATATGTGACCGTCGAGTAAGGCGGCGAGACGAGCCGGGCGTGGAGTTCCCATTGCGCGCCCGCGCGGCGAATCATCCGGACGGCGTCATTCCCCGCCCCGTCCAGCAGCGCCTCCTTTTCGCCCGACAGAAACGTGACCCAATCCGCGCTTTCTACGCCGTGCGCGTTAACCACGTAAAGGCCCGCGTTTCCCGCCTTGGGCCGCTTGCCTTTCTCGATGGCCTGGCGCGTGAGGGCGTCGCCGGCCAGTTCCGCCTCGCGGAAACTGTCGACGCGCTCGATGCGGCGCTCGAGCATGGGATACCACCCCCGCGCATCGGAGTTGCTCCCCCAGGCGATCAACGTGGCCATCGCCTTGAACGGGGACGGCGCGCCCTTCGCCCCCGTGAGGCGCGATGGGTCCAATTCCGGATAGGTCCCGGGGTTCTCCACGTCCCAGGTGGAATACGGCCGCGTGTACGTGATCTCGGACGGTCTCTTCGGCAGACGGCGGCCGAAGGCCGTCAGCGAGGCCGCGCGACGGGCTTCCATGGCGGCGAGCGTCGCTTCGTGCACCTTCATGCTCAGATGATCGGCGCACCAGCGGCTGAAACTAGGCGAAGCGGCCGAATCCTCCGGCTTGTTGGTGCACGGTGTTGGCCGCTTGACGGTATGCAGCGCGACGCGGCTCAAGTACTCACTTACGAAGACCCATTCCGTGTCGAATCCGTGCTGTTCCCGCAGGAACCTCTCCAGGTCGTGCATCACCTTGATGGTGACGGGGATCTCCATGTCGCAATGCGTGACGAGCAGCGCGTTGTCCGGGAGCACGCTGGGATTCGCCATGATCTCCTTGCGCGCCGCCGCCTCCAGCATCGGGACGCCGACGCACCGGCTGCCGTCCAGCCCTTCGATCCAGAACGGCTTGAGCGATCCCTCCCAGTCCCGGAGAATCGTCCATTGAACGCCGAGTTTGTTGATGATCCAGGGCAGCTGCGGGGTGTAGGCGACCTCCTGAAGGAAAAAGCCCTCCAACTCCGCGCCCAGTTCCTTTGACGCGATGCCGCAGCCCAGTTCCGCCGCCTCCAGCGCGCTCATCTCGTCCTGGCACTGGGCGATCGACTCGCTGAAGAACGTGCCCATGAACTTGAGCCGCCCTTCGCGCCGAATCCGTTGCGCCAGTTCAATGACATCCGGCGCGCATTGCTTGAGAGACAAAAGCGTTTGCGGCGGCAACTGCACGTGGCTCT
>JAPLSS010000474.1 GCA_026398515.1 Candidatus Sumerlaeota bacterium
GGGGCGAACGTCGGTGGAATGGGGCATCTTTGCGCCTCAGCGTCTCCGCGGCGTGACGTTTTCCGAGAGAAGGCTTCAGAAGGTCCTCCCCGGGAGCCGACCTCTCACACACCATTTCACACTTTTTCCGGCACGACAAACGGCTTCCGGTATTCGCGGCGCAGCAACGCGTCCGCCTCCGCTCCGGCGCCGATGAAGGTCTCCTTCTTGGGATCCATCTTCAGCCACTGGCCCAGGACCGCCGGGGTTTCCCTCAGGTCCACTTCGTTCTTCTCCAAGTGCGCCAGGAACCGCTCGAAGGTCTTGACGGCTTCCGGCTTGTCCTTCATCGCCTCGCGGATCTCCCCGGGCAAGGCCTTCGCCCCCACGCGGTAGGAGACGTTCCCCATGTGGCACAGCGCGCTGGAGAGGTGGCCTTGCGCGACGTCGCAATTCAGGTCGGAAGACTTGCGGCTGCGCACGGCGTCGATGAAATTGGCGAAGTGGTCGCCGCCGCCTTTGAACTCCCGGATCTTGTTCTTCTCGCGATCGAACGCGGCCGCCGAGCTGTAACTGCCGATGGTCAGATAGCCATCCTCGCACTCGACCACCACGCCGATGTCAACGCCGCGATACGTGCTCATCGTTTTCTCGCCCTGTTGAAAGGGCAGGCCGAGCACCTCGAAGATAATTGGCGCCGGCTCGTAGTCGTGGAACACGATCTGGGTGTTGGGTGTCTCGCCGTCGTCGTCGTAGCCGAAGCGCCCGCCGACGCTGAGGACCCGCGGCGAAACCGTCTTCGCGCCCAGCGCCCAGCGGCACACGTCCATCTCGTGGATGCCCTGGTTGCCCAGGTCGCCGTTGCCCGTCGGCCAGACCCAATGCCAGTCGTAGTGCAGGCGCTTGCGGTGGAGCGGCGCGAGCGGCGCCGGCCCCGTCCACAAATCGTAGTCAATCGAGGGGGGAATGGGCTGGTCGCCGTCGACCTTGCCGATGCTGCCGCGCGGCTTGAAACACAGGCCCCGCACCCAGCGGAGCTTCCCCAGGCCGCCGCCGTGGAGGAACTCCATGGCTTCCTTCAACGCCGCGCTGGAGCGGCTCTGCGTGCCGGCCTGGACGATGCGCTGGTATTTGCGCGCGGCCTCGACGGCTTTGCGCCCTTCCCACACGTTGTGCGAGATCGGCTTCTCGACGTAGGCGTCCTTGCCGGCCTGGCACGCCCAAATCACCATCAGCGAGTGCCAATGGTTCGGCGTGGCGATCGAGATGGCGTCGATCGACTTGTCCTCGAGCAATTTGCGGATGTCGCGGTAGGTCGCCACCTCGACGTTGTCCTTGGCCAGGGCGGCGACCTGCTTGGCGACGACCTCCTCGTCCGGGTCGCACAGCGCGACCAAGCGCACTCCGTCCAGTTTCCGGTAGCCTTCGATGTGGGACTTGCCGCGGCCGTGAAAGCCGACGACGGCGACGCGGATGTCTTCATTCGCCCCGGCGACCTGCGCGTACGAGCGGGCGGTCCAGCCCAGGGCCATCGCGGCCCCCGCGCCCACGGAGCGTTTCAGCAGTTCACGACGGGTAATCGGGGACATGTCGGTTGTCTCCTGTAAGAGAATGGCTGAATCATGGATGGCTGAATCACGAGAAGGCGTGTTGCCGTCATCATTCTGCCCCCTATCATTCTGCCTTGCTATTTGGAAACCTGAAACCTGAAACGTGAAACTCACTTCTCCACCTTCTCCGCCGCATACTCCTTGTACTTCTCGCCCACCTTGGCCTGCTCCGTGTCGCCGGAATGAATGTAAAAGCGGTAGCGGAACGCCGCCTCCTTGCCGGCCTCGATGGGGAAATCACCCGCGCCGGCGGGCTTCTTCTCGAAATCGTGAATGCCGAACGGGTTGGCGGCGAACAGGCCGTAGTCGCGCGCGTGCCACCACGTCGGATGCCGCGGGTTCGCCGGATGGTCGAAGATCGCCACCCCGACGACTTTGTCGTTCACCGGTCCATAATAGTCGACCCATGCCGCGCGTTTGCCCCAGGCGTCCTTGTCGCGCACGCCTTCGCTGGTGAGGCAATGGCCCTGGGCGCCTTTGCCTTTCAACTGGAGCGGCGGCGCCAGGCGAATGGCCATCGTCCCCTCTTTCGTGTCGCCGAAGGTGACCGGGCCGTTCGTCGCTTGCAGCCGGATGTCGAAGTCCAATACGCGCACAGTTGGGTCGGCGGCGTAGAACCGGATCGTTCGCGTGTCCTCGCAGACGACCTTGCCGTCGGGCGCGACCCACTTGTTCACCGCCTCCAGGGTCCCGACGTTCATGCCCGACTCCATGCGGGTGAACTTGTCGTGGACGATCTTGCCGGACTTGGACGTTTCTCCCCAGAAGTCCACGCCGTTGACGCTGCCGTGCCCATACCACAGCGAGCGATGATGCACGTGGTCGGTCGGCTCGCCCGGCACGTCGGTCTTCATCGGGTAGTTGCGCACGATCGAGTCGCCGGTCGGGGCGACGATGGGATAGAGAAACGGGCGCGGCACGTCCTTGTAATAGTAATCGGCGAACGACGTGTTGTCGACGGCGACGGCGACTCGATCGCCCAGATCCGTGAACACCACGCCGTTGGGCGGCGGGGTCAGCCCGTGCGCGGGACCCGCCAACGCCAGGCACAACACTCCGGGGATGAATAGACAGAAACGATTCATGGAATTTTCCTTTCGATCGGCATTCGGCAATTCTAACGCAGCATCTCCTCCCACAACGCCCGGTAGTACTTCATCACGCGAATCGGATCGGCTGATTCGGGGATTTCCGCCATCGTCGGGCCGGCGAACCCGGAGGTCTTGAACAACTGCAGCAAT
>JAPLSS010000192.1 GCA_026398515.1 Candidatus Sumerlaeota bacterium
AAGGAACTTCCGCCGCCGGCATCAGGGGATTGATTGGAACCGCCTGTTTGCGACCGTCGATTCTCACCGTTCGGGCTGCTCCTTTATATCCGGGGCGGCATTATTTTCGCGCGATGGGAACAACTTGGTTTTATCCTCATTTCCCCATCCCATGCGCGAGAGCCATGCCGCCATTTCGTAGCCATTTGCCGGTCTTATCGGCTCTCCTCACAGGCCACTTGAGTGTTGAAAAAAGGCCATTTGGACCTGTCCCTTTCCTGTAACACAAGAGGGAGCCGAAGAGCAACATCCGAGCCCTCGCCGTCAGCGGTTCAGGACCTGCGTAGTCGGCGCTTTCTCCTTTCTCCATGGGATGGCGGATAACCGGAACCGCGTTTCACGCTTCTCGTTTCACCTTTCTCGTTGAACCAGCTTGGCGCGGAAGAATGGAGTATGGAGTCCCGCCTTCAGGCGGAATTCCCAAACGAGAAACGCCTCTCATTTCCCCTTGGTCGTTCCTATCTTGTCCAGCTGCTGCTCGATCATGTCGCGCAGGCCGAGGCTCCCCTTCTTCGACGCCAGCTCCAGGTATAAACTGTCGAGGAAGCCGCGGTAATGCGACTCGCCCAAACTCTCGCCGAAGAGATCATCGGTCTGCACCGTCTCGCGCATCGAGCGCGTCAGCATCTCCATCAGGATGCGCTCGAACGCCGCCGCCACGTCCTTGACCGACGACTTATTGCCGTTGCCCTGGGGCGCCAGCGCCGACCCCAGGCTGCGGCCGGCTGTCGCGCCTTGGATGTCCAGCGCATCGAGGACCTGCTTTCCCATGCCGGCGATCCCGCTGATGTCCATCACAACCTCCCGGTTCGGAGTGCGGAGTTCGGGGTTCGGAGTTCGGAGTTTGGGAAGCCGAGCGGTTGTTCAATCCCCAATCGGCGCTGTCTTCAACTCCGCACTCTGCACTCCGCACTCCTCACTCTGCACTCCGCATTCTCACTGCTGCACCACCAATTCCGCCTGTAGCGCCCCGGCGTCTTTGACCGCCTGGAGGATCGCAATGAGATCGCGCGGCGTGGCGCCGATGGCGTTCAGCGCCCGGACCACCTCGCCGATGCTGACGCCTTCTTCCATCAGGGCCACGTTGCCGCCATTGCCCGTCTTGCCTTGGACCACGCCGACATTCGCCGCCTGCTCGGCGACCGCCACGCCCGTCTGGGGCACGACGACGGTCTGGCCCTGCGAGAACGGCTGCGGCTGCGAAACGTCGTAGATCGTGCTGGTTTCGACCGTCAGGTTGCCCTTGGCGATGGCCACCGTCGAAATCCGCACGTCCTCGCCCATGACAATCGTCCCGGTCCGCTCGTTGATCACGACGCGGGCGCGGACATCGGGGCTGATCGGCAGTTTCTCCACTTCGGAGATGAAGTCCACGAGATGGTCGCCGTAGCCGTCGGGGGGGACGATCACCCGGACGCTCGCCAAGTCCGGCGCGTGAGCGATCGAGCTAAACTTCGAGTTGATCACTTCGTCCATGCGCGCTGCGGTCGTGTGGTCGGGGTTTTCCAGCACCCAGGTCAGGCTGGCCGCGTCGGTCAGGGCGAACGGCACTTCCTGCTCGACGATGGCGCCGTTGGGCACCATTCCGGCGGTCGGATGGTTCTGCTGGACCCCCGCCCCGCCGGCCTGCGCCGCGAACCCGCCAATGACCATCGGCCCCTGCGCCACCGCGTAGATGCCGCCATTGGCCGCCTTGAGCGGCGTCTGCAACAGCGTGCCGCCCTGGAGGCTCTTGGCGTCTCCGATGGCGCTGACGGTGGCGTTGATGTGGGAGCCTTGCTTGGCGAACGGCGGCAGGTTGGCCGTCACCAAGACGAGCGCCGCGTTTTTGACCTGCGCCCCTTTGACGTCGATGGAGATGTTGTTCTGGCGCAAATAGTTGACAACGACCTGGCTGGTGAAATCCACGGTCTGGCTGTCGCCCGAGCCGTTCAATCCGACGACCAGCCCCAGCCCTTGCAGTTGGTTGTCGCGCACGCCTTCGATGGTGGCGATGTCTTTGATGCGCACGGCGAACGACGGCGCGGCGAAAGCCAGCGCGAGAGCTAGAGCCAAGGGGAAAGGATGGAGTTTTCGCAGCATTCTGAAGTCTCCGCGGGAACGTGATTGTTGTCTTGGGCGGGGCGGACGAAGTGGACGGGATGGACAGAATGGACCTCTTCGCCCCCGCCTTACTCTCGGCTCTTTCCTCACTCCGCATTCCGCACTCAGAACTCCGCACTCCGCACTCGTTCTAGAACGGCCACAGCCAGGCAAACGCCCGCATCAGGATGCCCGGGCGCTGCACGTCGGCCACCACGCCGCGGGCCGTGTATTCCAGGCTCAGGTCCGACACCTGCGTCGAAAGCACGCTGTTGTCCCAGGTCACGTCCTGCGGCCGGATGGTCCCATCCAGCGCTAGGATCGACCGTTCGTTGTTGATGGCCACCGCCTGGCTGCCGTGGATCTTCATGTTGCCGTTCGGATAGACGTGGTAGACCTCGCACGAAATTTTTCCCACCAGTTTGCCATCGCGCTTCGTCGTGCCGTCGGCGGCGAAGTTCGAGTTGCTCTTCGATTCGATCAGCGGCGGAATGACCCCGGCCGCGCCCGCGGCGCTCGCAACAGCGCCTGCGGCGGCCGCGCCGGGAAGCGCCGTTTCCAGCCCGAAGAAGTGCTGAATATCGGCTTTGATCTCCGACTTGCGGTTCACATCCGTCTTCGCGGTCTCCGCGGCCGTGGTGTTATTGATCACGTTGACCATGACGATGTCGCCCACTTCCAGCGCCTTCGAATCCCGGATCAGCGACCAGCGAGTCTGGCTCGTGCCCACCCACAGAGAGCCGGGTCCAGCCGTCGGGATCTTCTTCGGCGTCGCATGAACGACGATCGGCTCCGGCTGCTGCCGGGCGCACGACGCCGTCGCCAAAACGGCAAGCGCAAGGATCGCGCCAAAAAAATGCCGGGAAAGGGCAAGTTTAGAGAAAGAGCGTGAATTGCACGACATCTTATGCATTTTCAATCCTTTATGTTAGTTGCGGGCGTTGGCTCAATAGACGACCTCGACCGTCTTAGAGTCGATCACGCGGGCCATGACTTCTTTCTGCGACAAAAGATTGACAGCCTTGATCACTTCTCCGGCGCACCCGGCCTGCTTGGCCAGCCCGGTGGCCGACAACCTCAGCCCGCCTTTTTGGATCACCAGCAAGACAGAATCGTTGCGCTTGACGACGTCCGGATGGTCGATCATGTCCTCGGTCAGGATCTCGCCCGGCTGGATGTTCTTCAGCGCGTTGGCGTCGGTGTGCGCCGGCGGCAGCGCGGTGACGGCGTTGACCGGCAGCCTCGACTGCGCCCACGACACTTCGCGGAACCATTCCGGGCGGATCGGCTCGCCCTTCGGGATCGTCCGGATCGCCTGGTAGGCCGGGCAGTCCATATCGACCGACAGGATGCCGGTGAGGCGGCGGGCCGGGCGGCCGTCGACGAGGAAATTGGCGGTGAACCCGACCTGGCCCAGGAGGCGTTGCGGCAGTTTGAACTCCGTTTCGAGCTTCAACTGGCCGCGCGGCAGAACGATTTCCTCCGGCAGTTGGATGTGCGAGACATGGATGCGGTCGGCCGCGTAGGGGAGTTGCGCTTTCAGGCGCGTGGCCAATTCGTCGCGCAACAGAGCCATCTGGACGCGCATCGAGCGGCGCTCCACGGTCGTTTGCTCGGCGCCCGCGAAACAGAGGCGCGCGTCGGGCGCGGCCTGGGCGACGGCCTTCTCGATCTGGTTCTGCGTCAAACGCAACGGAGCGCCGACCTTGGGCGAGTCGCCCAGGCTGACGCGCTTGAGCAGGTCGATGACCGGGTAATCCTCGCCGGAGAAGTCGGCCACGTCGGCCAGGGCGATTTGGTCGGCGTCGATCTTGGCGGAGGTCTTCAGCGAGACCGTCACGCCGGCGACCGGCGCCAGAGATGGATCGAGCGCGGCCAGGGCTAGAGCCGGCGCGGCGGGTTGCGAAGCCGGCGGCTCGTCGGCCTGGGTTGAACAACGCAACGCTATTCCGGCAATCGCCGCGAAGAGAATACGACGCGTCCGTGTCATGGTTGGCTCCTGTTGGTTCGGAGTGCGGAGTTCCGAGTGCAGAGCGCCGATTTCAGGCAGCCGAGCGGTTGTTCAATCGTCAATCGGCCATCGGCAATCGGCATTCCCCTCAACTCCGCACTTTGCACACCGAACTATTGTCATTTCAGCTGCCCGGCGATTTCCATCATGCGGTCGGCAGTCTGGATGGCCTTGGAGTTGATCTCGTAGGCGCGCTGGCCGATGATCATCGACACCAGCTCGTCGACCATGTTGACGTTCGACATCTCCAGGATGCCCTGGCGGACCGTGCCGATGCCGGTCTGGCCGGGCGTGCCGGTGGTCGCCGTTCCCGACGACGGGGTTTCCTCAAACAGGTTCGAGCCGACCGCCCGCAGGCCCGCCGGATTGACGAAGTTGGCCAGCTGGATGGAGCCGATCTGCGCGACCGTCCCGCCGGCCTGCGTCACCGACACCGCGCCGTCGGACGCGATCTGAATGCTGGTGGCGTCGGCCGGAATGGTGATGGCCGGGGAAATCGGATCGCCGTCGGGCGTGACGACCTGCCCGGTGGAGCTGCGCATGAAGTGGCCGGCGCGCGAATAGGCC
>JAPLSS010000317.1 GCA_026398515.1 Candidatus Sumerlaeota bacterium
CGATGAAGAACTGCGCGAGATCGACTCGCCGGGCGCCAAGCCGCGCGCTCCGCTCCCGGCCGAAGAGCGCCTGGCCGGCATGCTCCTGACCGAACAACAGCGGCCCGCGTTCACCCTTCGCTCGTATGCGCTGTCCTCGGCGGCCCCTCTGCAATTCGAGTTGCGGCCGGTGAAGCCGATTGCAGCCAACACGTTCTTCAACCGCGCCACTATCGCCGACGGGCTGCAAAGCCTCGAATGCGTCGTCAACGCCGAGCCGCGCAAGGGGCGGTTGCGCGAGGTTGAGGCGCTGCTTCTCCTGCCCGCGCCGGACCCCGAGGCGGCCTCGCGCCTGCAAGCCACGGGGCCGGTGCGGCACGTGAGCACGGCGCCCGCGGGCGATCGCGCCTTGCGCGTGACCGTCGAATTGGCCGGGCCGCAATCCAAGCCGGTTCAGTTGCATTTCCAGTATGACCAACCTCAAACGACCGATTCTGCCGCGCCCGTTGCGGCGCTGTGCATGGTTCCCGCCGAGCCGAATGGGGCGCGCGCTTTCCTGCTGCTGCGGCGCGCGTTCGAGGGCGAGTTGAAGCCGTCCGACCTCGGCGGCGCCCGCGCGGCCGACCCCGCGGAGATTCAATGGCCCGGCGAGGCGTTTCGCCCGGCGCCGTCGGACCAGGCGTTCGAACTGGCGGTCTCCTCGCGCCAGGCGCCCGCCTTCGCCATCGCGCGCCACGCGCGCGATGAGGCGTTGCGGGCCATCGTCGAAGTGATGCGCCAGCGCTCGATCATCACCGCCGACGGCTTCGAGCGGCATGAGTTGGAAATCGTCCTTCAGAACCAATCGGACCAGTTCCTTAAAATCGCGTTGCCTTATCCGAAGTCGCAGGTCCACGTGTATGAAACACAAGTCGCGGGTCGGCGGGTGAAGACCACGTTCGGGGTGGAGCAGGGGAGAGACGTGCTGCTGGCCCCGCTCATTCGCACTGGCCTCCTGGAGCCGGAACTGACGGTGCGGGTGGCCTACGCCGTCAGCGGACTGCCCCTGCGCGGAAGCGGCGCGCGCGAACAAAAACTCCCCGAGATCCTCGGCGGCGTTCCCGTGGCGCAGTCGGCGCTGGTGCTGATGCTGCCTTCCAATCTCCAGTATTCGCGGTTCGAGGGAACGCTTAACCAGGTCGACCAGGCGGATCTCGAAGTCGACGAAGTGATGCGGCGCACGAAGACGCTGGAGAAGGTGTCCGAGGTGGCGCTATACGCTCGGGGCGAGGCGCAGCAGGCGGCCCAGGTGTTTCTGGGCCAGCAGGCGCTGTCCAATCAGGCCCAGATAGAGAGCGCGCGAAAAACCATCACCGCGCAGAGCCGTATGGCCAAGGACCAGAAGCTCGCCGACAAAGATCAGGCCGATCGCGAACAGAAACTCCAAGACGAACGCTTCAGGAATCTCAAGAGCGCCGAGATGGCCCAGTCCCAATTGGCCACCAACGTGGCTCAGCTGGGCAAGATGGCGCCCCAACAGCCGCCGGCGGCGGCCAACGCGCCACAGTCGCCGCCTGCCTTGATGCAGCAAGCGCCGAACGCGCCGCAGCCGGTCCAAGGGGCGCCGGCGCCGCTGCCGCGGGGCCGGCCGTCCGCGCCTGGGGCAATGCAGCAGGCTCAGGCGGTTCAGATACCGCCTCCGCAAGCCAAACCAGCCGCGCCCGCAGCGGCGGCTATCGCGTTCCCGCGCGAGGGCGACGTGTTCGCGTTCCGCCAGGTGCAGGGCGGAGGGGCGGCGAGGTTCCACTACAGTTCGCGCGAGACCGCGGGCCGGCGCCACGATGTCCTGTTGGCGGCGGCGTTGACGATCGTCGCGGCGATTCTGATCCTGGCCAGCGGGGTGTTCTTCGGCTCCCGTCGGCGGGTTTCCGTTTCTCTGTTTCTAGCGTGCCTGATCGGCGTGATCGCCCGCGCGGCGTTGGACGTAGCGATCCCGGGAATGGCGGTGGCGGTTGTTCTGTTCTTGACGACTCGGAGGGAGCGGCGACCCGAGGATGAATGAACCACGGACGAACACGGACCGACACGGACGCGCACAAATGAACTGCGGGAAAGTTGGCATCCGTGTTCGCCCTTGTCGGTCCGTGTCGGTCCCGCTTGGTTCAATTGTCCTTCGCTTCTATTTCTCAAACAGCTTCCGATACTGGCCGTAGCCCTCTTTCTCCAGGTCCTCTTTCGGGATGAACCGTAGCGCGGCGGAGTTGATGCAGTAGCGCAAGTGGGTGGGGCCGGGGCCATCGTCGAACACATGGCCCAGGTGCGAGTCGCCTTGCTTGCTGCGGACCTCGGTGCGTTCCGCAGGCAGGCTGGTGTCCGGTTTCTCCGCGATGCTCCCCGGCTCCAGGGGCTTGGTGAAGCTCGGCCATCCCGTGCCGGAGTCGAACTTGTCCGTCGAACTGAACAGCGGCTCGCCGGACACGACGTCGACGTAGATCCCCTCGCGGTGGTTGTTCCAATATTCATTGTGGAACGCCGGCTCGGTCCCGCATTGCTGCGTCACATCGAACTGGAGCGGGGTCAGCGTCTTCTTCAGATCGCCGTCGGCAGGTTTCGTGTATGGCTGCGATGCCGGGTTCATGCTCGTCGCCCCCTTGTCCTTGCCCCAGACCTTCTCCAGGTATTGATCGCGGCCCGATCCCTGGCGGTAGCGCTCGTATTGCGCGGGGTTCTTCATGCAGTAGTTCTGATGGTATCCCTCGGCCTTGTAGAATGTCGAGGCGGGAAGGATCGCGGTGACGATGGGCTTGGTGTATCGCCCGGATTTCTGCAGCGCCTGCTTCGATTCCTCCGCCAGACGCTTCTGTTCGTCGCTATGATAGAAGATGGCCGAGGCGTACTGCGGACCGCGGTCGACGAATTGGCCGCCCGGATCGGTCGGGTCGATCTGTCGCCAGAATACGTCGAACAGTTGGGAATAGCTGACTTGGGCCGGATCGTACGTGATCTCGATGGCTTCGAGATAGCCCTTCTCGGCGTAGTCCTCGTAAGTCGGGTTCGCGCCCTTGCCGCCAATGTAGCCTGCCATGACCTGAGAAACGCCTTTGACCTTCTCGAACGGCGGCTGCATGCACCAAAAGCACCCGCCGGCGAAGGTCGCCTTCTCGGTTTTCAGGTCGGCCATCGCGGCGGCCGGCGAACAGGCCAGAAGGCACAGGCTTGCGAGGGAATACTTCACCGGGAACATGGTTATTCCTCCTTATGCTTTTCGCCTTTCTCAGGGCATAAACCGTGCCATGTTCCTTGTTCGACATTCGACATTCCAGACTGGCGACCCCAGGGGTTTTGCCTTGACAGAGTCCGCCCGCAGGGACGCAAATCGCAACGCGTTGCCAACGCCGGTCGCTATGGCGCTCTCATGTCGCACTCGCACCCCGCTCCGCGCTTTCCGTGGCTTCTCTGCGCGTTTTTCGTCGCCCTCGGCGCGGCGTTGCGGTTCTGGCAGTTGGGCGAAGAGGCGTTGTTTTACGATGAATTCGTCACCTGGAAGCACTGCGTCAGTCCGTCTTTCCACGCTTTTCTGCAGAGCGTCTGGCGGTCGGAAGGCACGCCGTCGTTGGCCTTTCTGATCACCCGGTGGTTCGCGGAGGTCTTGGGCGATTCGCCGGCGGCGCTCCGGTTGCCGGCGGCGCTGTTTGGCGCGGCGACGGTGTGGGCGATGATGCGCGTCCTGTATGAAACCGGCGCGGTTGGCCGATTCCCGTTCTTCGTCATGGGCGCCTTGGTCGCCGTCAATCCATTCGACATTTACTACAGCCAGGAGGCGCGCCCGTACGCCGCCCAAGTGTTCTTCGTCGCCTGCCACCTGATCTACGCCATCCGGGTCTGGCGCGCGCAAGGGGAGACGCCGGCTCGCGGCGACCTAATCGGATTGGCGGCCACCGGCGCGTTGGCCGTGGCCACGCACCTGTTCTCGGTTTTCGTGTTGGTGTTCAGTTTCGGGCTGATTTTGCTGCGACAGGCGGGGTACGACGGGACGAGCCGCCAATGGCGGTTCAAGGCGCGCGGGGACGGCTTCCCGCGGCGTGTCCTCGCGGCCCTGTTGCTCCTTGCGGCGATCGGAGTGGCGGCGGTCGGTCTGGCGCTGTCGCCGGGGCCGACCGAACGGACGCAATGGCTTCCGCCCTATCACTGGACGTTTGCCATTCAGCAGTGGCGCGCGATGGTCGAAGGGCCCTTCCTCACGGTAGCGCCGGCCGTGGCGCTTCCCCTGTCCGCCCTGGTGTGGGTGGCCGCTCTAGCCGCCGCCGGAAGGCCTCCCGCCGCCGCGGGATGGCGCGACGTGTGGGCGGTTTGTTGGCTGGCGCTGGCGGCCACGGCGGCGCTTCCGCACGTGGCGGGCGTCTGCCGGCGCATGCTGGTCAACGGCCAGCGCTACGAGATCATCTGCCTGCCGGCGTTTTGGCTGGTGACGGCGCTGCCGGCGGCCTGGTCGCGTCGCCCGCGGACGCAGGCGTTGTTGCTGGCGCTGTTGCTGACGCCGGCGCTATGGTATTTTTCGAGTTATTACCGGTTTCGTCAGAAGGCCGTTTGGGACAAGGCGGCGCAAATCTGTCGGGACGCCCTGCAACCGAGCGACATCGCATGGGACTTGGCGCCACCGGGCGGCAATGCGCTCCTGTACTACTTGCGGGGCGCCCCGTTTGGGGTGGCGACGGCGCCACGACTCGATGCGTTCCCGGCGCCCCCCGCTCCGGCGATGCGCGTGGCGCTGGCGGCGAAAAACGACGCCGCGCTCGGCGCCTCGGCCCCGCCGGGTTTCACGCGCCGGTCGGGGACGCTGTTGGAGACTCACCAGCCGGGACAGGAGATCTCGGTGGCGGTCTTCGAACGAACGCCGCAAGCCGGGAAGGAGGCTTGGCCCGCCCGTCCGGACCTGCTGGTTTTGCCTTGACAGAATCCACCCGCGGGGAGGCAAATCATGGGGCTTCGTCAGTTGATTATTGACCAGGCGCGCGCTTATGAAAATCGCCATTGACGCTCGCTTTCTCAACGCCACCCCGTCGCCGCTGGCGCAGTACTGCGAGAACCTGATCGAACACTTGGCGCAGGTGGACGAACAGAATCGCTATGTCGTCTTCATCCATTCCTCGTATCCGAGAACCTTGCGGGTGGGAGACAACTTCGAGGTGCGCCCGCTGCGGGCGCGGCCTCTCTCCTGGCGCACTCTGGCGCGCTTCCAGAAGCAGGTGGAACGCGCCGACGCCGACGTTTTGCATTCGCTTTATCCCATTGTGCCGCTGCCGTATCGGGGGAAACTCCTCGTCACGATCCACGATCTGAAACCCCTCATGCTCGACGAGGCCGACCCCGAGCGATTCTATCTGACGCGCGGCCTGAGCCGCCAGATCTCGCGATGGCTGTTTCCGATCGCGGTCCGGCGCGCCACGTGGCTCTCGGCCATTTCCAACACGACGCGCGACGGCCTGGCGGAGCTGTTTCCCGAGACCTTCCACAAGACGGTCGTCACCCATTCGGGCCTGGAGCCGTCGTATCAGGCGCCGTTGGATTCCTCGACGCTCGAACTGGTCCGCGCGCAAAATGAACTGCCGGAGAAGTATCTTTTCTACACCGGCAGCGTGCGCCCGTCGAAGAACATGGCGCGGATGCTGGCCGCTTACGCGGAATTGCGGAAGAGCGACGAGCGGTTTGCGTCGCTCTACTTCCTCGTCGATTCTTCGCCCAGCCCGTGGCTCGAGGAGATGAAGCGGTTGGCGCGGCGGCTGGGCGTGGCCGACGTCGTTCAGTTTCTGGGCCAGGTGGCGGACTCCGAACGCCGCGCGCTGTACGCGCTGGCGCAGGCCTTTTGTTTTCCCTGCAAGAACGAGGGATTCGGGCTGCCGATCCTGGAAGCGCAGGCCTCGGGCGCGCCGGTGGTGGCGGCCGATTCCGGCGCCATTCCGGAGGTGGCCGGGCGCGGGGCGCTCCTGTTCGACCCCGACGACACGCAGGCGATCGTCGAGGCGCTGCGGTTGGTCCTCACGACGGAGCATCTGCGCCGCGACCTGATGGAGACGGGGCGGCAAAACGTGGAGCGCTTCTCCTGGCGCTCGACGGCGGAGAAAGTGCGGGACATTTACAATTATCTGATGTAGGCCAGCCTTGTGGCTCGACGCCGCTCGCCAGAGCCCGAGGCGGGCTTGAGTCCACCGCGGGCTCTGGCGAGCGAAGTCGAGCCACAGGGCGGACCTACTCGACCGGCTGAAGCCGGGACTACGAACTCATACAAAGGAGACGCGCGAATGGACCTTGCTAGCTTTGCCCAAATGCCCGAACCGCCAGGGAAAGCGACGGCGACGGCGATTCTCTCCCGGTACGTGGACACGACGGCGTTCCGCTATTACTGGTCGACCGAGGAACTTCGCCAACCCGACCTCGCGTTCCGTCCGGGGCCGGGAAGCATGAGCATCGTTGAACTATTGCGCCATATTCACGGCTTGTCGGGGCGCTCCAACCGCGCTCTATCCGGCGAACCGGACACGCCGCCGGCGGGGGGGCTGCCGGCGCCGATTGAGGACCTGGAGACCCTGCGGCGCGGCACGCTGGAGAATCTGGCGGCGGTGCGCGCCCGCCTCGGGAAGATGAAGGACGAGGACCTGGAGCGCATCATGGTCAATCAACGGCCGTTCTGGTTCTTTCTCAGCGGCCCGTTGTTCGACATGCTGGGCCACATCGGCCAGGTGAACAGCTGGCGCCGCCTGGCGGGCAATCCCATCCCGAAGCGGAATCCCCCCAAAGGCGACGCGCCGAAGAAGGCGTGAGTGGCGCGGGCTTTTTGGTCTGCGCGCTTTTGCTTGCCAATCCGCGGCGCTTGAGAGCGCAGGCGGGAAAGCCTACGCCACCAACCGCTCCGCGGGGAAACGGAGGCGCCATGTCTGAGCAGAAATCCTTCCTAAAGAGCGAGGATTGGTGGGCGGTTATCCTCGGAACGGTCATCTTTCTTCTGGCTCTGGGCGCGTCGTGCGGACGCGACCTGCTGGGCTGGGCCGTCAGCGTCGGCATCTGGACGAACGTAGGCAAGGCGCTCGGCACGGTCACGCCTGGCTACCACGGGGTGAGCGGGTATGCGGCCATGGCGCTGACATTCCTGTTTCTCCTCGGCATCACCGGAGTCGGCGCGTGGGCGCTGGGCGCCAACCTGAGGAGGCACATGACGGGGTTCGCGCTCCTGTTCTTGCTGACGTTCGCGTGCATCGTCCTTGGGTCGCAGGCCAACGTCGCCGCCAACAGGCCGGTCGACATCGAGAAGTTCGGCCTCAGCTGGTCGTTGCGGCTGACGAACGAGGCCGGCCTGATCTTCGCCCTCGTTCTCGGTCTGATTCTCGGCAACTTCTTCCCCGCGTTCACGCGGTTCATGAGCGAGGCGACCCGGCCGGAGTGGTTCATCAAGACGGCGATCGTCTTGCTGGGGGCCGAGGTGGGCGTCAAGGCGGCGGACAATGCGAACCTGGCCTCGAAGATCATGTTCCTGGGGTTTTCGGCGATCGTCGTGGCGTACCTGATCTATTGGGCGCTGGTCTACATCATCGCTCGGAAATTCTTCGGATTCAGCCGCGAGTGGGCCGCGCCTCTGGCCTCGGGCATCTCGATCTGCGGGGTGTCGGCGGCCATCGCCACCGGCGGCGCCATCCGCGCGCGCCCCATCGTGCCGGTCATGGTCTCGTCGTTGGTCGTGATTTTCGCCGTGATCGAATTGCTGCTTCTGCCTTTCCTCGCGCAGGCGTTTCTGTACAAAGAGCCGATGGTCGCGGCCGCGTGGATGGGGCTGGCGGTCAAGACCGACGGCGGCGCGGTGGCCAGCGGCGCGATCACCGACGCGCTGATTCGCGCCAAGGCGCTGACCGCTCAGGGGATCGAATACAAGGAAGGCTGGATGCTGATGACGACGACGACGGTCAAGATCTTCATCGACGTCTTCATCGGCGTGTGGGCGTTCATCCTGGCCATCATCTGGTGCGCGCACATCGAGCGCAAGGAAGGCCAGCGAGTGCGCGCGATCGAGATTTGGCAGCGGTTCCCAAAGTTCGTCCTGGGGTATGTGGCGCTGTTCGCCATCGTGCTGGCCGTCTGCCTGGCGCATCGCGAGTTGATCCCCCGGACAAAGTTGGCGACGGCGGAGATCAATGTGTTCCGCACCACGTTCTTCGCGCTGACGTTTTTCGCCATCGGGCTGGTGTCGGATTTCAAGCGGCTGTGGCAGGAGGGCATCGGGCGGCTGGCGGCGGTGTACGTCCTGTGCCTGTTCGGGTTCATCATCTGGATCGGCCTGGGGGTATCCTGGCTCTTCTTCCACGGGGTGATGCCGCAGACGGTGCAATGAGCGCGAATGGACAAGGAGAAGAGGCGATGGGCGAGACCCCGAAAATCGCGGATGAACTGAAGAACATGCAGCGGGAGGAAATCCTGCCGGTGGAGAAGAAGCTGGTGGCCTGGAGCCTGATTCTGGGAATCGTCCTCCTGGGCATCCTGGTCTGGATCGGCCGCGCGTATTTCCCGGCGGGGTGAAATCCGTCGGACGCGCAGGGGCGGAGACACAGGCGTTCGGCAGGCGTCCCCGAGCGGGGACACGGAGAGCGCAAGGGACAGGCCATAAGTCAGGATAATGGAGTCAGAATAATAAACGAACTGAGGCCGGCTTTATTATTCTGACTCCATTATCCTGACTTATGGCTTTGTCCGTCTATTCTCCGCGCGTGCGTGGCGAGATCCGTTCCTGCTTTTCCGGCTTCGATGTTGGCTGCGAAGCTGCGCCCGGGGCCTGGGCTTTGATTTCTTCTTCCATCGCCTGGCGCTCGCGTTCCATCTGTTCCTGGGCTTTTTGCAGGCGGGCTTCGGCGTCCTTCAGGCGGGCCTTCAAATCCTCGGCCGCCTCTTCGCGGCTGAACCCAATGACGGGGCCGGACGCCGGCTTTGCGCCCAGAATGCCCGTCGCCGAAGGCAATTTGGTTCTCTCGGTCAATCCCGGCTCCAGGGGCGGCTTGGACGCGCGGAGCCTTTCCACCAAGCCCGCCGGACCCGGCGCGGCCGCAGGCGAGCGGGCCTCTCCTTCTTCCACCGCGGGTTTGCGGGGAAGCATCGGCGCGGACGGCTGGGGCGGCAGGGGAGGCAGAGGCGGCAGCTCGGGGCGTGCATTTTGAGCGCCGGGACGCGCCTCGTGCTCCCGTCGCTCCAACTCCTCCCGTTCGCGCCTTTCCTGCTGTTCGCGCCGCTCCATTTCCTCTCGTTCGCGCTTTTGCTGCTGTTCATTCCATCCGCGCAGCCGTTCGCGCTGCTCCGACGTCAGCGCCTTGGCAACGCGGAACTCGTGCAACACTTCGGCACGGATTCGTTCGGCGGCCACGCGCCCCAACTCCTTGGCGATCTCCTCGACGCGCGCCTCTTTCGCGTCGTCCGGCTTTTCCATCGCTTCCTCGAGATCGATGCGAGCGAGCCGCTCATCCGCTTCGAGTTTCACCATCTGGCGCTGTGTATCGCGGTCGATTTGCCGGATCTGACTCTGCTGATCCGGGCCGAGTCCCAGGAACTGGGCGACATCCGGCTCCAAAGGCGACGGCTCGGCGAACGCGCGGAAGCTGGTCCCCGCCAGACACAGATTTGCGGCCAAGCACACAACGACAAACGAACATCGAGACATCGTTGATGCCCTCCTTCATGGGAAGATGCCTGCAACAGCCGGCTTGCCTATCCGTGGATTTGCGTTCATTATCCTTTTTCGCCCACGAGGCGCGCAACAGCGATTCTGAAGTGGCGTAGGCTTTCCAGCCTGCGCATGCGAGGCGCCCGTGTTCTGATCTGCGCAGGCGGGAAAGCCCACGCCACTCACAACGCTCTCAATTATCGCCAACCCCATGAACCGCCGATCCATTCTCTTCTTCGCCAAAGCCCCGATGAACGTCGTGATGTTTCGCCCGCTGGTCGAACGGCTGCGCGGCGACGGGCGGCTCCGACTGCTGTTCACGGGCCGTCCGGAGTTGGGCTTGTCGGTGAAAGAGATGTACGCCCTTGCCGGCCTGCCGGACGTTCCGCTGCTGCCGGCGTGGTGGGCGCGGATTCGCCCGGTCGACGTGTACATCAGCCCCGACATGATGCTGCTGGCCAGGCGCGCGCGCCACAAAGTCCAGATCTACCACGGCGTTTCGTTCAAAGGCCGGATGTACGACCCGAAGATCCTGGCCTATGACAAGCTGTTCCTGATCGGCGAGGACATGCGCCGGCGCTACATTGAGCGAGGCCTCCTGAAGCCCGACGATCCGCGCCTGGAACGCATCGGCATGCCGAAAACCGACCGGTTGGTCGACGGGTCGCTCGACCGCGACGCCATTCTCCGCCGATTGGGGTTGGATCCCGCGCGCAAGACGGTCCTCTACGCGCCCACCTGGAGGAAGGAATCGTCGCTTTACAGCCTGGGCCGCGACGCGATGCGCGACCTGGGCGCCATGCCGATCAACCTGCTGATCAAGTTGCACGATCTGGTCATGGACCCGGCGACCAATCCGGTCGACTGGCGCGCGGAACTGCCGAAATACGCGCGGGAGAACGTGCGCGTGATCGAGGACGTGGACATCATCCCGTATCTGTTCGTGACTGACGTCTTGATCAGCGACGCCTCGTCGGTGGCCAATGAGTTCACTCTCCTGGATCGCCCCATCCTCTTCATCGACGTGCCGGCGCTCTTCGAACGCTACAAGGACTCGATCGACCTGGGCGGATGGGGGCGGCGCACGGGCGAGGTGGTCGCGGATATGCAGGAACTGCGGGCGGCCCTGGATCGCGCGTTCGAGAATCCCTCGGAGCGAAGCGAGATCCGCCGCGCCGCCGCCGCCGACATCTTTTACCATCCCGGCCGGGCGACCGAACAGGCGGCGCAGGCCTTGTACCGGCTGTTGGAGATGGAGGCGCGCTAGAGCTCGAGACACGGAGAGGGGATGAGGGCTTACTTCCCCGACACCGCCGCCAGGGCGTCGCGCAGGTATTTCTCGGCGAGGAAGAACAAGAGGCTGAAGACAAACACGGCGACCGTCGAAGCCGTGATCATCAGCCGTTTGTTGATGCCCGCCCCGCTGTCGTGCGGAACGGGCCGAGCCACGACGCGCACGTCGGAGCCTTCGTACGGCAGTTTTTCCGTCTCAATGCCGCTTTCGACGCCCAAGGTGAATTGGCTCAGGTTCTCGGCGCAACTCTGCATGGCCGCCTTGGTTGCGCCGATGTCGGCGACGAGCACCGAGCGGCGCTTGTCCAACTCGGCGGTCTCCTTCTGCAACGCGGCGGTCTCCGCTTCCAGCGATTGAATCGCTTCTTCCGTGGCGCTCAAGGATCGCTGCAATTCGGTGGTCGACTTGCCTTCTGGGGCGCCGGCGATTTCAATCTTCAGTTCCGCGGCTTTCGCCATCAGGCCTTGCCCGAACGCGGCGGCCTCCGGGCGCGACTCCACCGGCGTCTCCACGTTCAGTTGCTGGGTTTGGTGGCCGGGCAGCGGATTTGTCGGCGCCGGCTCGGGCTCGGGCGGGGGGACCGGCGATAAAAGGTATTGCTTCGCCCGCAAGGCTTGGCGGCGCGTCCCCAGATCCGCCTCGATCGTCGCGCGGTCGGCCTCGAGGCTTTCCAGTTCCGCTCTCTTCTTGTCGTACTGCAACTTGGCCGCGGCCGCGAGGACCGCCGCTTGATTGGCGTGGAGGCTTCCGTATTTCTCGATGAACCTGCGAAGCCAGAGGTCCAGAATGCCCTGCGCGCCGTCGGAAGTCGACCAGGTGAACTTGGCCGTCATGACCGGCGAATAGTCCTTGCGCACGGTGGTGTCGGCTTCGGTTTCGGTGATCACCTGGAAGGCCCCGGCAAAGGCCTCGAACGGCTCCACCGCTCTCCCGTCGGCGACCCCCAGCATCTTGGCCGCTTCGTCGCGCACCTCGTACAAGAGTTCGTCGCTCAGGAGAAGCGTCTTATAGGGAACGGGCGTCAGCGCGCTGCCCTGCACGCCGACGTCGAACTGCTTGGTCTTGACGAACAGATTGGCCGAGGCGGTGTAGGCCTCGCCGTGTTTGAAGCGCATGGCGACGGTCGCGGCGATGAACGCCACCGCCGTGGCGATCACGATCCACCACTTGCGCCGCCAGAGATGAACGACATATGAGGCCATCGGGTCGGCCGGAGGGAGTTCCTGGGTCACGGGTCTGCCGCCTTTCGGGATTGCGGGTCGATTCGCGAGCGGCGAGCCACGCCGCCGCTAGGATGGTGCGATCCTTCGAGGCGTATTGTCAAGCCGTATGGCCTTTCTTTGACACCATCCGTCGGGTGGGAGATCATAAGGCCATGCCGACAGCTCCCTCGGATTTCCACCGGTTGGAGCGTGGCCGTTGGTGAACGCCGACTTGCCCATCGAATCCCCGCGGCTGGCGAAGCGCGTGACCCTTTTCCTTGGCCTGCGCCGCAGCGTCGGCGCGCTTCTGGTCATGCTCGTCCTGGTCATGATGGGCGAGCAGATGTTCAAGCGCTTCCTGCCGGAGTACCTCCAGTCCCTGGGCGCGGGGGCGCGCATCATCGGCCTCATGGGCTTCCTGGACAACATGCTCAACGCCCTCTACGCGCTGCCCGGCGGCTCGCTGACGGACCGGCTGGGCCATCGCCGATCGTTGGCCCTGTTCGCCGGCATGAACGTGGTGGGCTTCGCGTTCCTGGCGATCCCGTTCTGGCCGGCGGTGCTCGCGGGCGTGTTCTTCTGCACGGCGTGGTCGCAGCTGTCGCTGCCGGCGACTTTCTCTCTCATCTCGCATCAGCTGCCGAAGGAGAAGCGCGTCATGGGGCTGGGCGTGCAGGCGATCATCCGGCGAGTGCCGATGGCGTTGGGGCCGGTGATCGGCGGGGCGATCTTCTATCGGTCCGGCATCGTGGCGGGCATGCGCTGGGTGCTCGTCCTGGCGTTGGCCCTGACGGGGCTGGCGGTCGCCATCCACTTGTGGCTGGCGAGCCGCGAGGAGACGTCTTCGCGGTACGCGCCGATTATGCCGTGGGGCCTCTGGCGAACGTTTCGTCCGCAACTGCGGCGTCTGCTTCTCTCCGACATCCTGATCCGCTTTTGCGAACAGATCCCCGCGCAGTTCGTGATTCTGTGGGTGCTCTTGCACGGCCGCAGCGAATTGGAATTCGGCTGGCTATCGGCCATCGAGATGGCCACGGCCGCCGCGCTCTATATCCCGGTGGCCTGGTGGATCGACCGGCACGTTCGGGCGGCGGAGGCCTCGCGCGGGGCCGGCGCCGACCCCGGGCTGCCGATCACGGAGCGCGGGCCGTTCATCCTGGCGACCTTTTGTTTCTTCGCGCTCTTTCCGGTGGCGCTTTTCTTCAGCGTGGGGTGGTGGGCGCTGGTGGGGACCTTCATCCTGCGCGGGTTGAAGGAATTTGGCGAGCCGGCGCGCAAGGCGACGATCGTCGACCTGGCCGCCGAGGGGCTGAAGGCGCGCACCGTGGGATTGTATTATTTTCTGCGCGATTCCACGGTGTCGTTTGCGGCGTTGATGGGCGGGTTCCTGTGGGCCAGAAGCCCGGCGCTGAACCTGTGGACGGCGTTTGGCTTTGGCGTCCTGGGGATTCTGGCCTTCGCCTGGGGCGCGCGGAAGAGGTGACAATGCAGGATTTGGCCTGGCGTCAGCGGTTTTGTGCTCGTGCTCGTAATCGTGCTCGGTAGTTGAATGGCGGCGGAACAACCGATTACGAGCACGAGCACGAGCACGAAAACGGCATTCATTCTCGAAGGAGAGCGTCGCCATGAAATGGATCACGCGGGAGCATGTGAAGGTCGACCGGGTGGCGTGTCCGTGGCTCATCACGCGGTTCGTCGATCCCGAAGCGCAATTTCTGTTCGCGCCGGCGGACAAGGTGATGGAGGTCGCCGACCGCGAGGGGGCGATTCCCTTCGACGTCAAGGGAGTCGAGTTGGGCCACCAGGGGCTGGAGTGTTCGTTCGAGGCCTTTCTGAAGAAATACAACCTGACCCAGGACCCCGCGCTCGTCGAGTTGGGCAAGATCGTCAACGGCGCCGACACGAAGAACGAACTCTACCGCCATCCGCTTGGCCCGGGTCTCAAGTCCATCGCCGAGGGTTTCACGCTGCTCGGCTACGCCAGCGACCACGAGATCCTGGAGAACGAATTCATCGTTTATGACGCCCTCTACGAGTGGTGCCGCAAGCAAACGGCGCCGCAAGCCGGATGAGCGCGGCGGCGCTTTGACTTCAGAGCGGCGACTGCAAGCCGTGGCCGTCCAACGCCTGAAGGAGTCACTGCGAATTCAGATTATCACAGTCATTTGGTCTTGACAGATTTTCGCCAGAAAGACCACCATCCCTCAGGCTCGAACTCAACCCGTATTTCATCCGATGCCGAGTCTGTTTCAATCGCCGCAGCTGCGCGGCTTTCCTGGCCTCTAACCCTTGAGTCTTGGACTTCCTTACCATGAACACCCGACACCGATCGGCGCTGAGGGAGATGAAATTCTGCGCATTCCGCAGGGCTGAAGGCGCCAAGCCGCTCCCGTGGGCGATCGCCGGCTGGCTGGCTGTGATGGCCTGCCTGCCGTTGGCCCGCGAGGCGTTGGCGCAGAGTTCCGGCCCGCAAGCCACGATGCGCGATGAACTCGCGGTGGATAACAACGGCAACGCCAAGGCCGACGCCGGCGACACGTTGCGCTACACCGTGCGGATCGCCAGCCCCGGCGACTCGCCCACCACGGGCTCCCAGTTCACGATCCTTCCCGGCGCCAACACCGCCTACGTGCCGGGGTCGCTGCATTCCACGCCGATCGCCCGCGACGATCAGTATCAGACCAACCAAGGACAGCAACTGAACGTCGCCGCGCCGGGCGCGCTGGGCAACGACAACGACCCCGACGGCAGCGCGCTTCACGTCGTCTCCTACGACAATCCCAGCACCCAGGGCGGGGTGACGCAGGTGTTTGGCAACGGCCGAGTCCGCTATACCCCTCCCGCCAAATTCCAGTCTTTAACCGTGGGCCAGAGCGCGACGGATTCCTTCCGCTACACGATCAACGACACCGACGCCAATCCCGACACGGCGGTCGTGACGGTGACGGTCCATGGCCTGAACGATCCGCCCGTGGCGCGCCGGGACAACTTCTCCACCAATGAGGACACCCCGATTCTCGGCCAAAACGTGGAGGCGAACAACGGCCATGGAGTGGATTTCGACGTGGACGGCGACCCGCTAACCGTTTCGGCGGTCAATGGCCACGCCGCCGACGTGGGCACGTCGATTACGCTGGCCTCGGGCGCCCAGGCGCGCGTCCAGGCCAACGGCGATTTCGACTTCGACCCCAACGGCCAGTTCGAGACCCTCGGCGCGGGCCAATCGACCCAGAATAGCCTCAACTACACGATCTCCGACGGCCACGGCGGAACCGACAGCGCGAACGTCACGGTGACAATTCTCGGCGTGAACGACCCGCCGGTGGCGCGCGACGACGACTTCGCCACCACCGAAGATCTCGTCCTCAGCGGCCGGAACCTCCTCGCGGACAACGGCCACGGCGCCGATTCCGACATCGACGGCGGGGCGCTGACGGTGACGGCGGTCAACGGCAACGCGGCGGACGTCGGCACGTCGATCACGCTGGGCTCGGGGGCGCTTGTGCGGGTCCTGGCCAACGGCAATCTGGAATACGACCCCAATGGCGCGTTTGAAACCTTGGGCGCCGGCCAGTCGACTCAGGACTCCTTCAGCTACACGATTTCCGACGGCCACGGCGGGACGAGCAGCGCCACCGTCACGGTCACGATCAACGGCCAGAACGAGATGGCGATCGCGCAGAACGGCGACTTTGCCGCCCCGGGGGACACGCTGCTCGGCGGCGATTTCGCACGCGATCCCAACGGCAAGTTCAAAGCCTGAGGCGACCTTCGGTCCATGTGCAAGGCAAGAAACGCGGCGCATCAGCCGTCCAACCAGATCGGAAGGAAACGATCCATGAAAGGCCATGCCGCCCGTCCTTGGGCATTTCGCTCGATCCTCGCCGTCTTGGCCTGCGTCATCGCCGCGACGTCGACGGCCGCGCCGTTGTCCGTGAACATCGGGACCATTCCCGCGGGCAAGACGGTGACGATGACCTTCGACGCGGCGATCAACAGTCCCTTGCCGTGGACCGTCAGGCAGGTGTCCAACCAGGGGACCGTATCGGGCACGGGGTTCGCCCCGGTCCACACCGACGATCCCGACACGCCGGCGCCCGGCGATCCGACCGTCACCGAAGTCATTCCCACCCCGCTGGAGATCGACGTTGATCCGCTGTCGGTCGACTTCGGCGACCGGGGCATTTACGACGGTCCAACAACTCCCACGCTGGTGACCGTCACGAACAACGGGCCGACCACGTTGACGGTGGCCAAGGCGGTCATCGGCACGATCAAGACCTTCCCGCTCGACGGCGCGCAGGAAGTCCCGCCGAACGCGAGCCTGCGTTCCGGCCGCGGCCTCGTGATCCTGAACCAGGCGCAGACGGACGTGGCGATGGCGGTGATCCACGATATTGAAAATCCGACCGCCGCTCACGTTCACCGCGCGCCCCCTGGAGTGAGCGGCCCCGTCGTCTATCCGTTCCCCGATCCGGCAAACCCGATCCTGGCCGATACGCCGATTGCTCCCACGGACGTAACGGACCTGCTCGCCGGCGGCCTGTACGTGAATGTTCACACCGCCCTCTTCCCTGGCGGCGAAATCCGCGGCCAGATCGACCCGACCCAGGAGGAGCCGAGCGCGTTCAGCATCTTCAGCGACACCGGCGAGACGGTCCTCGGGCCCGGCGCCGAGCGCGACGTGTGGGTGGTGTTCGATCCGGAGGCCGAAGGCGTGACCACCGACACCCTGTCGATCTTCTCCAACGACAGCGGCCAGCCGGTCGTCGAGGTCGCCTTGCGCGGCCGCGGCGTGGCGCCCCACGTCGGGTTCATCCCGCCGTCGCTCGTCTTCGGCGCCCAGGACATCGACGACGGGCCGACGGCGCCGCAGTCGATCGAGGTCAAGAACGTCGGCGAGGCCACGCTGAGCTTCACCGGCGTCGGCTTCGCCATCGACGGCGAATTCCAGATCGTCAACACGCCCTCGACCGCCGATTTGGCGCCCGGCGACAGCGTCTTCGTCGACGTCGCCTTCGACCCCTCGGTTGTCGGACCGGCGCTGGGCGCGTTGCACGTGACGACGAACGATCCGTCGGCGCCGACGGCCGATGCGCCGTTGTCCGGCATGGGCGCGCAGTTCGAGGGCGCCCCGATCCTCCAGGGCCACGTCGACAACGGCGACGGCACGCTCGGCCTGACGTGGACCAACCCGAACGAACTGCCCGCGGCGATCTACTCGCTGGCTTACGACCTCTACGAGCAGAGCTTCGTCGAGTTCCCGACGTCGAACAGCCTGCTTCTGCCCTCGCTGCCCACGGAGACCTCGGCCACGCTGCCCCTAGCTTTCACCGGCGGCTACTTCGCGTGGACCGGCAATCTCTACGCCAATTCGGACTGGTTCGTCTGCCCGAATCCGTTCATCGGCATCCTCTATAGCGGCGTGCCGCACACGGTTCTGGATGTGAGCGTGACGGACTTGGGGACCTCGAACACAGTGCGCCTGTCGTGGCGGCCGGACGTCTACGGCTCGTGGCTCTATGAAATCATCGTCTTCCAGGGCGCCGTCGGATTCATCAGCGTCGACGGGCCGAGTTCGGGGTTGGGCTTCGATCCGTGGACGTTCATCGACTACGGCGGGCTGGGCTACAACGCGGCGAAAGCGAGCTTCCTCGGCGGCTGGGCGGAGATGGCGCTGCCCGGCCCAGGCGAATACTGGGTCTACATCCGCAACGTCGGCTGGCTGCCGCCTTACCCGGCCGGCGAGTGGGTGCTCGGCCACGTCATGCTGCCGTAAGGCGCGGCCGCGGGATGCTTCGCAGCGCTCGCGCGCAAAGCAAGAGGCGCTCCGCCCATCGCGGAGCGCCTCTCTTTATGGCTTTCAGCCTTCGCATGGAAAAGCAGACGGGACGGGCGTAAGCGAGTTGAGTCGCGCTCTCTGGCCGTGCCCGGACTCCGAATCCCGCGCGTCAATCCACCTTCAGATGCTTGAAGAAGAACTCGAGCATCACGTCGTCGGGGGTCTTGCCTTCGGGTAGGGGCGTGTCGGCGAGGATCAGGACCGATTCGATTCCCAGCTCGTCGCACTTCTCCTTGACGGCGATGGCGTGCTTCGGATGGTGCACGTAGTGTCCGCGGTCGGTCGGGGGCGTGTTCGGCATTTTCGAGTAGAGATAGACGGGCGGGTCGTCGGGCGTGAGCATGCCGAGCATGTCGAGTTCCTTGCGCGACTTCTCGTCCGTGGGCGCGCCGGGCTCGTCGGGGGCGCCGAGTTCTTCGTCGCCCTGAGGTCCCGCGGACTCGTCCGCTTTGGGCCTGGGGGCCTCCCCGGGATAGGGGCCGATAATCTCGCGCCAGCGCGTCACGTCGTAAGTGCATTGGCAGCTGTTGGCGCCGAGCGCCGTCAGGCGGCTCGATTCGCGCAAAACCGGGTCGGGGTTGTCCGGGTCCGCCAAGTCGTCGTGGAAGCCGATCCACAGCGACGAGCCGGCGCCCGCCGAGCCGCCGTACGAGGCCACCCGCGTCTTGTCGATGTTCCATTCGCCGGCCTTGAAGCGCAGAAACTGAATGGCGCGGGCCGTGTCGTGCAACACGTCCACAAGCGGCGCCTGCGTGCGGTAGCGGTAACTGATCGAAGCGAACGAAACCCCGTGATCCAGGCACTGTATCAGGACGCGGGGGGAGGAGCGGATCTTGTCCTTGCTCCCGTTGACGAACCCGCCGCCGTGGATGAAGACCACCACCGGGGTCGGCGCATCCGACTTCGCCTGCCAGAAATCGAGGAGGTTGCGCTCGTACGGACCGTAGGAGACATCGGCGAACGTCGGAGTCGGGCAGTCGGCGGCCGCGGGGGCCGGGGTCTTCTTCGCCCGTTTGCTTGCAGGGGTCGAACCGGCCGGGCTCGAAGCGGCAGCCAAAGCGGGACTCGAAGCCGGCGCCGAATCCGAGGCCGCGCCTTTCGCTTTGCCCGCCGCGCCCGCCTTCCGCGCCGGAATCCCCTGGCCCGCCGGCAGGAGCGTCTTCTGCGCGGCGCGCGCCTCGGACATCGTTAGGATGCCGTCGCCATTCGCGTCGGCCTGCGGGAACGCCTTCAAGGCCCTCTGCAACATCGGATTGGTTCGCGAATCCGCCTCGGCGGCCAACGCGCGCCCGCCCGCCGAAGTCAGCATCGCCGCCACCGCTAACGCCAACACGCGCCACAATGCTCTACGCATGAGCAACCCTCCTGACTGGCGCATTCCGACGAAACGATCCAATAGGAATTGGACGCAAAGGGCAAGGTAGAATCAGTTCCTCCGTCTTGTCCATCTCGAGCATGCCGTCGGCTTGGTCCGCCTCTTTCTCCGCGAGAAAGCCGCGGGTCAGCGCCCGTTCCTTTCCCCACACGGTTGCCACTTCCATGGCCGCGCGCGTGGGCCAGAACCCCTTCGCGTTGAAGCAGATCCTTGGTCACAGTCAGAACAGCGCCACTGACGTCTGTTTTTCTCCTTGCTCATGCGCCTGGCAGGCCGGAGTATCCTTATTGCACGAATACTGCCGGAGGACAACCATGCCATTCACACTGCAACTCGGAGACAAGGCGCCGGACTTCGAACTGCCGGCGACCGATGGGAAGACCTGGCGCCTGGCGGACTTCGCCCAGGCCAAGGCGCTGGTCGTCTTCTTCACCTGCAACCATTGCCCATCCGTCATCGGCTCCGACGAAGTGACCCGCGCGACGGTGGACCGATTCAAGGGCCAGGGCGTAGCCTTCATCGGCATCAATTCCAACAGCGAGAACACCTATCCCGTCGATGACTTCGCCCACATGGTGGAGCGAATGAACACCCACCATTTCCCCTGGGTCTATGCGCGCGACAAGTCCCAGCAAGTGGCGCTGGCCTATGGCGCGCTCAGGACCCCGCACTTTTACGTCTTCGACCGAAATCGAAAACTCGTCTACACCGGCCGCGGCGTGGATAGCCCGCGCGATACGTCGAAGATGAAAATCAACTACCTCGCCCAAGCCCTCGAAGAACACCTGGCCGGCAAGACTCTCAGCGCGCCTCTGACCAATCCCTCCGGCTGCAACGTCAAGTGGGAGGGAAAGAACGAGCACTGGATGCCGCCCGAGGCGTGCGATTTGGTGTAGGCAGAGCCTCCGCGACGGAGATCCACGATTCCGGAAAGGCCCTGTTCAACTCCCATCCTTCTCAACGATCCCCACCCCATGGAGACAGCCCGGTGGCAGCGGGACAGTTGAGTACGGTGTCCGTATGCCGAGAAAAGCCATTTCGATCTTGAAGGATGAAAGGAGCCTTCCACGCCAATTGCCTGTTCAGCGTGTAGCGCCTCATGGGACGAGTCC